>CAYIRZ010000004.1:0-26114 GCA_964365845.1 uncultured Streptomycetaceae bacterium | reverse complement strand
GCGCCATATCGACCACCCGCCGCGTCACTTCGATGTTGTAGTCATAGGGCGCCGGCGTTTTCATGTCCTCGCGCAAGGACCCGTCCATCATCACGCTGGTGAACCCGGAGCGGATCGAGCGCTGGCATACGGCCGGACTCGCGCCATGATCCTGGTGCATTACCACCGGGATATGCGGGTAGCTTTCGACTGCTGCGAGCACGAGATGGCGCAGGAAGGCTTCGCCGGCATATTTGCGCGCCCCCGCGGAGCCCTGCAGAATCACCGGGCTTGCGCACTCGTCTGCGGCCTGCATCACCGCCTGGATCTGCTCCAGGTTGTTGACGTTGAACGCCGGCACGCCATAGCCGTGCTCAGCCGCGTGGTCGAGCAGTTGTCGCATTGCGATGAGCGCCATGGAGCCCCTTATGCGCGCTGCGGCCGCACCAGACCGATGGCGTGTTCGACCGGGCCGGCGCGCGAACCCAGCCGCCTTTTGTCCTCCATCAGCCGCCAGATTATCGGCGTCAAAATCAACTGCATCGCCAGCTCCATCTTGCCGCCGGGAATGACAATGGTATTGGGGCGCGACATGAACGAATCGTGAATCATGGTCAGCAGATACGGGAAATCCATGCCGATCGGATTGCGGAAGCGGATGACGACAAAGCTTTCGTCGAGCGTCGGTATGTCGCGCGCGACGAACGGATTCGAGGTGTCGACCGTCGGCACGCGCTGAAAGTTGATGTGCGTACGCGTAAACTGCGGGGTGATGTAGTGCACGTAGTCATGCATGCGCCGCAGAATGGTGTCGCGCACCGCCTCCTTCGAGTAGCCGCGCATCCTGGTATCGCGGTGAACCTTCTGGATCCACTCGAGGTTAATGATCGGCACCACGCCGATCAGCAAATCAACATGCTGCACGACATTGACGCTGTCGGTGACCACCCCGCCATGCAGGCCTTCATAGAACAAAACGTCGGTGTCCGCGGCCAATGGCGTCCACGCCGTGAACACCCCGGGCTGCAGGCCGAACGGCGCGGCCTCTTCCTCGTTATGCAGATACTTTCTGACTTTTCCGGTGCCGCTTTCGCCGTACTGCCTTAACAGCGCCTCAAGCTCTTCGAACAGGTTCGCCTCAGGGCCGAAGTGGCTGATGGGATGCGCGTCGTTACGCGTGGATTCTGCAATCACGCGCCGCATTTCGTTCCGGTCATAGCGGTGGAAGCTATCGCCCTCAATCATGGCCGCATTGATTTTCTCGCGGCGGAAAATCTGTGCAAACGTATGCTGCACCGTGGTGGTACCGGCGCCGGATGAACCTGTCACCGCAATAACCGGATATTTTACGGACACTGGAGACTCTCCTTCGCGCTGCGAGTCAGGCGGCGTTGCCGCGGTGGATCACCAGCGCCGCGCCAAGGGTTTGCCGCTCTCTGTCGTAACCGATCAGCCGCACGTGATGGCCGGGATTGGCGCGATGGCAGGCCTCGGCTTCAGCCAGCACAACCTCAGCGCGGACCTCGCCAAACAGCGGCAGCTTCCACATATACCAGAACGAGCTCATGGCTTGGCTTGGCTCGGTGTGCTCAATCGCCGGCGTCCAACCGCGCGCGATGATGTAAGCGACCTGGGCGTGGATCGCTTCCTGCGACAGTGGCGGCAGATATGAAAACGTCTCGAACTTCCGGCTCGCAGGATCATTCAGCCGAGACCTGTAATTCTGCACTTCATTCATGATTGGACCTCGCTCCGGTTGTTTGCAGGCTCACACTTGGGCGACATCGAGTTTGTCTACCGTGTCGAATTCGAAACGAACTTCCTTCCATGTTTCCATGGCGGCTTTAAGCTCCGGACTGTGGCGCGCGGCCGCAGCAAGGATGTCGCGACCTTCGCGTTCGACCTGGCCTCCCCGGTTGCGCGCTTCTACACAGGCTTCGAGTGCGATGCGATTAGCCGCCGCCCCCGCTGCGTTGCCCCAAGGATGGCCCAGTGTGCCACCGCCGAACTGCATGACCGAATCGTCGCCGAAAATCGACACCAAGGCAGGAATATGCCAGACGTGAATGCCGCCGGAAGCGACCGGAAACATACCGGGCATGGAGCCAAAGTTTTGCTCGAAGAAGATGCCGCGTGCGCGATCCTCCGCGATCCTCCGCTCCCGCATTAAATCGATCCAGCCGAGGGTCGCGGCGCGGTCGCCCTCGAGCTTGCCGACCACCGTGCCGGAATGCAGGTGGTCGCCACCCGACAGCCTCAGGCACTTCGCGAGCACGCGGAAGTGGATGCCGTGGTGCCGGTCGCGGTCGATTACCGCATGCATCGCGCGGTGGATATGCAACAGCATCCCGTTCCTGCGACACCAGTTGGCAAGGCCCGTGTTGGCGCAAAAGCCCGCCGTCAGAAAGTCGTGCATGATGATCGGCATGCCTAGTGCTTTCGCATACTCGGCGCGCTGATACATATCCTCCGGCGTCGGCGCCGTCACGTTCAGGTAGTGGCCTTTGCGTTCGCCGGTTTCGGCTTCGGCCTTGCGGATCGCCTCGGCAACGAAGTCGAACCGCTGGCGCCAGCGCATGAACGGCTGACTGTTGACGTTCTCATCATCCTTCGTGAAATCGAGCCCGCCGCGCAGACATTCATAGACCGCCCGCCCATAGTTCTTGGCCGATAAGCCGAGCTTGGGTTTGATGGTACAACCGAGCAGTGGACGGCCGTATTTGTTCAGCTTGTCACGTTCGACCTGGATGCCGTTAGGCGGGCCACCGCAGGTCATCACGTAGGCCAGAGGAAAACGCACGTCTTCCAGGCGCAATGCACGTATCGCTTTGAATCCAAATACATTTCCGACCAAAGAGGTCAGCACGTTGACCACCGAGCCTTCTTCGAAGAGGTCGATCGGGTAGGCGATGAAAGCGTAAAAGCAACTCGGGTCGCCAGGCACTTCTTCGATGCGGAACGCGCGGCCCTTGTAATACTCGAGATCAGTAAGCAGGTCGGTCCAGACCGTGGTCCAGGTCCCGGTCGATGATTCGGCGGCGACCGCGGCGGCGGCCTCCTCGCGCGCCACGCCGGCTTGCGGCGTGATCTTGAAACAAGCGAGGATGTCGCTGTCATCGACGCGATAACCAGGTTCCCAGTAAGTCTGCCGATACTCCTTAACCCCGGCGCTGTAAGTCTTCGCTATAGCCGAACGCGACATTCGCCATCCTCCTTGGGTTGCAAGCGAATGGATAATTTAGCCCCACGAATCCATAAGTTCCAGTCATATATTTTAATAGCTATAATAAGTTTGCCTGATGCATACAGTGAGCTTGTCATGAAAACAGTCACCCTGCGCCAGCTCCGGACATTCGAAGCGGTGGCGCGCCATCTGAGCTTCTCGCGCGCCGCGCAGGAAATGCATCTCACTCAGCCGGCGGTGTCGATGCAGATCAAGCAGCTCGAGGGTTGCGCGGGGCTGCCGCTGTTCGAGCAGCTGGGCAAAAAAGTCTTTCTCACAGAGGCAGGACGCGAACTCTCGCACTTCGCGCGCGGGATTTCCCGGCTGCTTAGCGACGCGGACGAGATGCTTGCCGAACTGAAGGACGCGAGTCGCGGCAAACTCAATCTGACGATCATCAGCACCGCAAAATATCTTGCGCCGCGACTCGTCGCCAAATTTTGCCGCGCTCACCCCCGGGTCACACTCCGGCTCGACGTCTGCAACCGCGAGACGCTGCTGCAACGTCTGGCGCGCAACGAAACCGACCTGGTGATCATGGGGCATCCACCGCAAGACATGGATCTGATGCTCGCGCCGTTTGCGTCGAATCCACACGTGATCGTCGCCTCGCCCGACCATGCGCTTGCCCGCGCGCGGCGCATCCCACTTAAACAGATTGCGGGCGAAACGTTCCTGATGCGGGAGCTGGGGTCAGGCACGCGCTCGTTGATGGAGCGTGTATTTGCCGCTCACAATCTGTCCATCAATGCCAGCATGGAAATCGGCAGCGACGAAACGATAAAACAGGCCGTGATGGCGGGCATGGGCATCGGTTTTCTCTCGTCGCACACCGCACAACTGGAGTTGCAAGCGCGCCGCCTGGTCGTGCTCGATGTGGCCGGGTTCCCGATCATCCGCAATTGGTACCTCGTGCACCGCACGGACAAGCGCCTGTCGCCCATAGCACGGGCCTTCAAGGAATTCATGCTGGCGGAATCCTCCGAGTTGAAAGCGCCGGCCAAGCCGCCATCCGCGGCACGCCGCCGCGCGCCACGCTGACTTCCTTATTCTTCGGGTTTGCGCGTGAGTCTGATACCCAACTGCTTGAGCTTGCGGTAAAGATGTGTGCGCTCCAGCCCCACGCTTTCAGCGACGCGGCTGATGTTGCCGCCCTCCCTGGCGATATGATGCTCGAAGTAGACGCGCTCAAAGGCGTCGCGCGCATCACGCAAAGGCAGATCCAGCGGCAGGCCATGGGTTGCCAGCGGCGCTGATGCGGGTTGCGGCAGCGCGCGTCCGACCTCATCCACGTCAATATGCTCGCCAAGCGCCGTGAGCGCCAGCGTTTGCACCACGCTTTGCAGTTGCGCGAGGTTGCCCGGCCAGTCATAGTTTCTGAGCGCATTAAGCGCGGCGGTCGAGAACTGCCGCGGCGGCACTTCCTTGGCTTCAACCATGCGCGACAACATCAGGTTGGCGAGATCCGGCACGTCCTCCTTGTGCTCGCGCAGGCTTGGCACTCTGATGGTCGTGACCGAGAGCGTGGCATAAAGACGCTCGTCAAAAATGTTCTGCGCGACGAGTTCCGGCAGCGAGCGTGACGCGCCGCAAATGACGCGCGCATTGTAGCGATCGAGCTTGCCGAGCAGCAGCAGCAGGCCTTTCTGCTCCACTTTGCCGAGTTCCGTAACATCGCGCACAAACAGCGTCCCCTCGCGCGCCTGGTCGAGCAGATCAAACGGTGCGTCCGCCAGCATGGTGGTCGTCTCGGGCTCGACCCAGGGTGCGTTGCGCGGGTGCAGAAAGCGCGCGCATAATTCCACTCCGCATCCCGGTTCCGCGGTAAACAGCAGCGGTGTCCTGATGTTGGCAATGCGTTCGAGGCGCAGCTTGAGATCAACGACCAGCGGCGCACGGCCCATGCTCGCCAGCGACAGCACCGTCTGCGGCGGCGGCTCGCCATGACTGAGGGCGCGGCCGACGGTGGCGAGCAGCTTTTGCAACGCTATCGGCTTTTCCAGAAAATCATAGGCGCCGATGCGCGTCGCTTCCACCGCGGTATCGATGGTGCCGTGGCCGGACATCATCACCACCGGCATGGTCAGCAACCCCGCGCTGGCCCATTCCTTGAGCAACGTGATGCCGTCGGTATCGGGCATCCAGATGTCGAGCAAGACCAGATCGGGTCGGCTATGGCTGCGGAATGCGCGCGCCTCGCCTGCGTTTTCCGCCAGCCTTACCCTGTAGCCCTCGTCGGACAGTATCTCCGACAACAACTCACGGATGCCGATTTCGTCGTCAACAACAAGAATTTGCTGCATAAGTTCTACGCCAAGTTTAGACCTTCGTTTAAGCGGCGGATTGGTGCCTTGCGCTGCGTGCCGCGGCGACAGGAAGCGATATGGTCACGCACGCGCCGTGCGGCGCCACATTTGAAATTGCGATCTCTCCGCCATGCTCTTCGATTATTTTCTTCACGATCACCAGCCCCAGACCCGTGCCTCGGGGCTTGGTCGTCACATACGGCTCGAATACGCGCTTCATCAGGTGCTCGGGGAAACCGCTGCCGTTGTCGGTGACCGAAAAGCGCACCGCGCTTCCGGTCGCTTCGCTGACAATTACGATGCTCGGTTTGGCGGCGTCGGCGAGCGCATCTTGGGCATTTTGCAGCAGGTTGTGTATCACCTGCCGCAACTGGGTGGCGTCGCCGATCACCGGCGGCAACCGGGGCGCGAGTTCGAGCCTGATGCTCGACCCCAGCGATTCATAAAGCGTAAGCACCTCGCGTGCCAGCTGGTTGATATCGAGTTCCTGCATCGACGGCTCCGGTGTGCGGGCATACTGGCTGAAAGCATCGACCATGCGCTTCAGTGCCATCACCTGATTGACTATGGTTTGTGTCGAGCGCCCGAGCATTTCGGCATCGGCTTCGGCAAGCTTTGGGGCAAGCTTGTGCTGCAAACGTTCAGCCGAAAGCTGGATCGGCGTCAGCGGATTCTTGATCTCGTGAGCGAGCCGGCGCGCCACCTCGGCCCATGCCGCATCGCGCTGTGCCTGCAGCAGGTGCGTGATGTCGTCGAACACAACAACGCTGCCGCTCTCCGCGCTTTGCGGCAGATGTGTGCCGCGCAGCAGCAGCACCTGGGTGCCGCCTTTCACTTCGCGCTCGACTTGCTCCTCCCATTCGGCGGTATCGGCGCGCTCGAAGCCGGCGCGGATGGCGCGTGCCAGCCCCTCCAGCGCAGCATCGTGCGTGCCCCATTTATCCAGGCTGTGGCTCAGCAGCGCCGTAAAATCGGTTTCCAGTATCTGCCCGGCGCTGGGGTTGGCGGAGCGCAGGCGCAGGTTGCCATCGAACGCGAGCACACCGGCCGACAGATTGGCCAGAATGCTCTCCAGGTAGGCTTTCGCGTGAACGAGTTGCGCCTGGTTACGCTCGGCCAGCGCACGCGCATCGGCAAGCTGCAGCGTCATGCTGTTGAAAGACTGCGTCAGTATGCCAAGCTCGTCGCTGCTCGCGACCGCCGCACGTGGGCTGAAGTCGCCCTGCGCTACGGCGCGCGTGCCCTCGACCAGCACGCCGAGCGGCGCCGATAACCGGTCGGAAAGCAGGAAGGCAAGTGCCAGCGAGGACAGCAGTGCAAGCAGCAGGGTGAGCGTGAGCGTAATGCCATAGAGCCGTTTCAACCCGAGGCGCGACAGCGTGAGCTCCTGATAGTCGCGATAGCCCGCCTGCACCGTTTCGGCGTCCTGTGCCAGCTGTTTCGGCACCCCCTGCAGCAATTGCAGCACCCGCGTCTCTTCGGCAAGGGAGAGCACGCTGACCGGCGCCAGCACGCGCAGGATGAGCCCGCGGTTGGGTACCGCCTCGACCGCGCTGTAAGTCTGCTGCAGCCGGATCTGGCGCAGCGCCGCCGCTCCCGGCGGCTCCGGAATAAGCCTCATGCGCTCATTGCCCGAATACGCGATCATCTTGCCGCGCGAACTGAAAAGCGTTGCCTCCTGCACGCCGGACTGCTCGCGCAGCGTATTGAGCGCCGACAAATGTTCGGCGGGCGGGCGCACCGACAACTGGAGCGCCATCGCATCCGCTTTCACGGCCAGGTCCTTGAGCATGGTGTCGAGGGCGTTGCGGCTGATGTTAAGCCCGCCTTCGAGCGCCTTGTCGACGCGCACCTCGAACCACGATTCTATGCTCTTGGCAAGAAACTGCACCGAAACGCCGTAGATCAGCGCCCCCGGCAAAACCGCCATCAGCGCAAACAGCAGCACCAGCCGCAGAGTGAGCTTGGCGCCGAACACGCCGGCTTTGAGCCGGCGCCTGAGCGTAAGCAACTGGTAGCCGATCAGCGCCGCGAGCACCAGCGCGATGCCGCCGTTGAGCAGAAAAAGCAGTGAATAATGCTCGGCAAACAACGCGGTGTTTGCGCTGGCCGTCGCCAGCAGGAACAGCGCCACCGCGCTGAATCCGACGCACAGGATCAGCAAGTACTTGATCCCGGGTTTGGCGCGCGCCGGCCGGTGCTGCATTTGCCGCATCATGGCGTCACCGTCCAGCGATACCAGTCAGAGCCGACGTTCCATTCCCGCGAGCCGAGTGCGTTGATCTGAAACGGTTTGGGCAACTGTGTGGTATCGAGACGCAAGCGCAACGCCGCCGTATAGGTCGAGTCTTTCTTGAGCGTTCCCGGCTCGACGTCTTCGCTCCGGCGCACTCGGCTCATGACTTCGAGCGCCTCTCCCAGGGTGCTGAAATTCTGATAAAGCGTGCCGACCCCCACCCGGTATTGGCGAGTCAGCGCATTATAAGACAGGCGATACTGCTGGTGGGTATTTACGATTTTCTCGTTGAACCAGTACCAGCGCGACCGGATCGTCTCGAATTCGAACAGAAAATAAAGCGCCACGCCTTTGTTGAGCGCTTCTTTAAGCGGTGGCGTCAGTATGATGTCAAAGTCGGCCTCGAGCACATAGCCGTCATCGAGAATGGTGAGCGCCGCTTTCTTGACTTCGATGCCCTCCGCATACGCAGTGGACGAAGCCGCGACCGCGAGCCAAAGCGCGACGAGCACCGTCAGCAGACTAATTTTTCTGCAGCAGCGCGTAGAAAAAACCGTCATGCTGTTCATCCGGAAGTATTTGGCCCGCAGCCTGTTGTAAATCGGTCTCGGGGAGGGTCAAGGGTTGCGCATCGCTGTGGTGTTCCAGAAATCGTGCCGCCTGCAACTGGTTTTCCTCGTGGAACACCGAACATGTCGCGTACAGCAATTTACCACCACTGGCGAGCAGCCGCCACAGTGCGTCCAGTATGCCTTGCTGCCGCTGTGCGAACTGCGCGATGTCGGTTGCGCGGCGCAGCCACTTGATGTCCGGGTGACGCCGCACGACGCCGGAGGCGGAGCAGGGCACGTCCGCGAGGATGCGGTCGAATGGTTTGCCGTCCCACCAGCCGCGCGGCTCGCCGGCGTCACCGCACACTGTGCGCGCAGAGAGCTTGAGCCGGGAGAGGTTGGCGCGCACGCGGTCGAGTCGGGTTGAATCGTTGTCGAGCGCGACGAGGTCCACATCGGCAAGCTCAAGAATATGTGCGGTTTTGCCGCCCGGCGCCGCACAGGCATCGAGTGCGCGCATGCCGCCGTCTGCCGCGAGCAGCGGCGCAGCCAGCTGCGCGGCCGCATCCTGCACCGAGACCATCCCCTCTGCAAAACCCGGAATGTGCTCGACGGATACCGGTCTTGCAAGCTGCACCGCGGCGGCGCCGACCCGGCGGGCCGCGATCCCGCTGTTTGCGAGCAATGCAAGATAATCCTCTGCCGTAGCACGCCGGCGGTTCACGCGCAGGGTCATCGGCGGATGCAGATTGTTAGCCTCCAGAATCGCCGCATATTGCCCGGGATATTGGCTGCGCAGCTTGTCGACCCACCACTGGGGATGGGAATAGCGCCCTGGATCCGTGCGCTGTGCCTCGGCCAGCAACGGCGCGCGGCGGCGTAAAAAATTACGCAGCACTGCGTTGGTGAGCCCTTTCGCAGCCGCCAGGTGGAGTTGCTCGCAGGCGCGCACGGCGTGGTCGACCACGGCGTGGGGCGCGGCCCGGGTATGTTCGAGCTGATAGAGCGCAACCCGCAACAGATTGCGCAGCCCGTCATCGTGCAGCGGTTTGTCGAGCAAGGCCTGAAGCAGCGCGTCGATGCGGCCGAGAAAGCGCAGCGTGCCAAAACAGCTGTTCTGGATCTCGGCGCGTTGCTGCGCGGACAAACCGCGATGACGCCGCCATAACACCGCAAGCTCGGCGTCCAGGCTGCGGCCCGCCAACACGCCGCCGATGACGGCGCTGGCCAGACTTTGGGTTTCGTGCATCAAACGCCGAAACGCGCCCCGCGCGCCATGTCAAAACCGGCAATGAAAGCCGCTGCCGGCAAGCGCCTGCCGCCGGCGCGCTGCAGCTCGAGCAGGCGCAAACCATCGCCGCCACAGGCAACGATGATACCGGCAGCACCCGCGTCGCACACCGTGCCCGGCGGTGCGCTGACGCCGCGCTCTGCCTGCACTCGCCAGATCTTGATGCGCTCGCCGTTGAACACGGACGAGGCTCCGGGAACCGGGTTGAATGCGCGCACTTTGCGCTCGATGATCGTGGCCTTCTCGCTCCAATCAATGGGCGCTTCACGCTTGTCGATCTTGTCGGCGTACGTCGCGACCGCGCCGTCCTGCCCGCGCGCCACGAGCGGGGCGCTCAGCGCTTGCACGATAAGCCGTCCGCCGAGCGCGGCAAGCCGGTCATGCAGCGACTGCGCGGTATCGTCGTCGCCTATCGGGACTGCTTCCTGCAGCAGGATCGCGCCGGTGTCCAGTCCCGCGTCCATTTGCATGATGGTGATGCCGGTTTGCGCATCGCCTGCAAGTATCGCGCGCTGGATCGGCGCCGCGCCGCGCCAGCGCGGCAACAGCGAAGCATGGATGTTGACGCCGCCCAGGCGTGGTACGTCGAGCAGCGCTTGCGGCACGATCAATCCGTAAGCCGCGACCACCAGGGCATCGGGTTTGAGCGCGGCGATAACATCGATAACACTCCGGTCCTTCAGCGTTGTAGGCTGCAGCACCGGCAAGCCGTGTTTCGCCGCCAGGCTCTTCACCGCCGAGGACTGCGCCTTGAGCCCCCGCCCCGCCGGCCGGTCGGGCTGGGTCAGCACCAAGGGGACTGCGTGGCCGGCACGCAATAACGCTTCGAGCGCAACGGCGGCGAATTCTGGAGTGCCGGCAAAAACAATATTCATATGAAAACCGAAGCGAAACCGGATCCGGCGCGCGCTACATGGTCTCGCGCTGCTGTTTCTTCAGCCTGGCAAGAATACGCTTTTGCTTCAGGCGCGACAGATATTCGACGAATATCTTGCCTTCGAGATGGTCCATCTCGTGCTGAATGCATACGGCGAGCAAGCCTTCGGCCTCCAGGGTAAAGGGTCGGCCTTCGGTATCGAGCGCGGTCACCTTGATCCGCTCGGCGCGGCGCACTTTCTCGTATATCCCGGGCACCGACAGGCAACCCTCCTCGCAATTGGCTTCACCGCTTGCCGCCAGAAGCTTGGGGTTGATAAACGCTTTGAGCTGGTCGCGCGTTTCCGAAATATCGATCACGATGATCCGCTTGTGAACATCGACCTGGGGGGCGGCAAGTCCGATCCCCGGGGCGGCATACATGGTTTGTGCCATATCCTTGATTAATTTACGGATATGGTCATCGACCCGGGTTACCTCTGCGGCAATTTTATGCAGACGTGGGTCGGGGTAGTGCAAAATGGGTAGCAGGGCCATAAAAATCTTGCTAATTTAATCAACTAGATGCAGAATTTAAACCAAAGTGTGATGTTATGCGTAAAGGCCTAGACGGGGTGCACCATGGGTAAGGCAATTATATCGCTGATTTTGCTGCTGGCTCCGGTCATTCCGGCGTTAGCCGCCGAAAGCGCTTCGCTTAAAGACACGGCTCCCGACCACTATACCGTGGTCAAGGGGGACACTTTGTGGAACATTTCCGGCCGCTACCTCAAGGAACCCTGGCGTTGGCCGGAGCTTTGGAAAATGAACCAGGAGCAGGTCAAGAACCCCAACCGCATTTATCCCGGCGACGTGCTGGTGCTTCACCGCTCATCGCAGGGCGCGCAGTTGCAGCTGCTCAGCCTGGGAACCGTGAAGCTCTCGCCCGCGGTGCGCGTCGAGCCGAGTACCGCCCAGGCCGTCCCGACCATTTCCCCGTCAGTGATCGAACCCTTCCTGTCCAAGCCGCTGGTAGTCAGCCAATATGAGCTCGATTCAGCGGCGCGCATCGTCGCCACCGAGGAAAACCGTGTCGCAATCGGCGCCCGCAACGTTGCCTATGCTCAAGGCGTCACCAAGGACAAAGGTGAAATCTGGCAAATCTTCCGCCGCGGTGATGCTCTGGTCGACCCCGAAACCAAAGAAACGCTGGGCTTTGAAGCTATTTATCTTGGTGAGGCACGGGTCCGCGATTACGGCAGCGACGTGGCCACCATCGAAATCACCAAATCGACGCAGGAAATCTATCAGGACGACCGGCTGCTGCCTGCATCCAGAGAAGTGCCTAATTTCGCCTACGTACCACGCTCGCCGCAGAAACACATCAGGGGACGCATCGTATCGGCCTACGGCAATCTGCAGGAAACAGGACCCTCCTCCATCGTTGCCTTGTCCAAAGGCAGCAATGACGGGCTCGAGGTCGGGCATGTGCTGGCGATCTATCGCAGCCAGAGCAGCTCCCGCTACACTCAGCGCACCCAGCCTCTTTTCGGTCGCAGCGGCCCTTCGGGCAACAACGAGTCGAGCACTTACTACGGCGAGCGGCTCAGCCCGCGTGATGGGCCGGTTTATACGCGTGCGGAGCCCCTTAAAGAAAGCGATATCGCCAAGCTTCCTGACGAGCGTTACGGTCTGGTAATGGTGTTCCGTACTTTCGACCGCGCGTCATTCGGCCTGGTGATGCAGGCCTCGCGCCCGGTCTCGGTGCTGGACGTCGTCGCCAACCCCTGACCGGAATCCCGTTTGGGGCCGCGCGCGTCGTGAGAATCCGCGTGCCCGCACGCTGCGCATAAACATGGCTCTCGACCAAGACCTGGCGTCATGGCTGCGCCTGAGCCTGATCCCGGGGCTGGGTGACCAGTCGTTGCGCAAATTGCTGGTGGCTTTCGGATCGCCTCAACAGATACTCGATGCGAGCTTTGCCATGCTTGCCAAGCTCGTCCCGACAGCCGTTGCGGCCGCCATCCGCGACGGCGGGGTGGATGACGACAAACTGGAAGCGGCCTCCCGCTGGCTGGAAGACCGGGGCAACCGCATTATCACGCTGGCTGATACCGCTTATCCGCAGGCCTTGCTGCAAACTCCCGACCCGCCGCCGCTCATTTATGCTAAAGGCCGTATCGAATTGCTCAACCACGACGCGCTGGCCGTTGTCGGTAGCCGCAGCGCCTCACCGCAGGGCATCGCCAACGCTGAATCGTTTGCCAGGGCGCTGTCCGACGCCGGCCTGACCATCGTGAGCGGCCTTGCGCTAGGCATCGACGCGGCCGCCCATCGCGGCGGGCTTGCCGGCGCCGCCAGCAGTATCGCCGTTGTCGGCACCGGCCTCGACATCGTATATCCGGCGCGTAACCGCGCTCTGGCGCATCAACTTGCCGAGCAAGGCGTCATCATTTCCGAGTTTTCTCTCGGCACGCCCGCACTCGCAGCCAATTTCCCGCGCCGCAACCGCCTGATCAGCGGGCTCGCGCGCGGCTGTCTCGTAGTCGAGGCCGCACTGCAAAGCGGATCGCTGATCACTGCGCGACTTGCCAATGAACTGGGCAAGGAGGTTTTCGCCGTGCCGGGCTCGATCCACTCGCCGCTGTCGAAAGGCTGCCACCAACTCCTCAAACAGGGCGCAAAACTGGTGGAAAGCGCACAAGACATCCTGGAAGAGCTTAACCTGACGGCGCTCGCCGTATCATCGCCCACGACCGAGGTCGTCAGAGATCCCCAGGCCCAGGCGTTGCTCGATGGCCTCGGTTTCGATCCTTGCGACATCGATACGCTGTGCATGCGCTGCGATTTGAAAAGCAACGCCATTGCATCGCTGCTCACGCAACTGGAGATAGAAGGCCTCGTCTCCGCCTTGCCTGGCGGTCTGTATCAACGCATACACTGAGCACCCTTGCCATTATCGTGACTTATTTCACGTTTTCGCATAGGCACGACCTCTGCGCGAACAACTGTTAAAAAACAACGGCCATTCGCCATTTACCGGCTTGTTTTTCGGTCCCTCTTCCGAGCCCGGATCCGCGCGTGGCTTGCCATCACCACTTTTTGTTCTTATCATCGTGCGCTCTTTTGATCGCCCCGCGCATCGCCATGTGATAGCGTGTGTGCGCAAACAATCTCTCGACAAAGCTCAGCAAACGCCATGGGAAAACAATTGATCATCGCCGAGAAGCCTTCCGTCGCCGGCGATATCGCTCGCGCGCTGGGCGACTTCGCGCGTCATGAGGACTATTACGAGAACGACCATTATGTAATTGCCTCCGCGATCGGCCACTTGCTCGAACTCGTGGTGCCTGACGAGTACGAAGTCAAAAAGGGCAAATGGTCATTCGCCCATTTGCCGATAATCCCTCCGCACTTCGATTTGAAGCCGATCGAAAAGGCAGAAGCACGCCTTAAGCTGCTCTCGCGACTTATCAAGCGCAAAGACATCTCGGGGCTAATCAACGCCTGCGACGCAGGCCGTGAGGGCGAGCTGATTTTCCGCTATATCGTTCGCCACACCAAAACCGCGAAGCCGATTCAGCGCTTGTGGCTGCAGTCGATGACCCCCGCGGCAATTCGCGAGGGATTTGCCAATTTGCGCAGCGACAGCGAACTGCTGCCGCTCGCCGATGCGGCCGTCTGTCGCTCCGAATCGGACTGGCTGGGCGGTATCAACGGCACACGCGCCATGACCGCGTTCAACTCCAAGAGCGGCGGCTTTCATAAAACACCGGTCGGGCGCGTGCAGACGCCGACCCTTGCGATCCTGGTCGAGCGCGAGGAAAAAATAAAGCGCTTCGTCCCCAAGAACTATTGGGAAGTACATGCAACATTTGCGGTCGCTGCCGGCGATTATTCTGGGCGCTGGTTTGACGAGAAGTTCAGCAAACAAACGCGTGAAGACGCCCCGGATCTCAAGCCCGAGCGCATCTGGAACGAAGCGCGCGCTCAGGAAATTCATGACAAGTGCGCAGGTAAAACTGGCGAGATCCGCGAGGAGAGCAAGCCGACGACGCAGCTCTCCCCCCTCCTGTTCGACTTGACCAGCCTGCAGCGCACGGCCAATTCGCGGTTCGGGTTTTCGGCCAAAATGACGCTGAGTCTGGCGCAGGCGCTCTACGAAAAGCACAAGGTGCTCACCTATCCCCGCACGGACTCGCGCTGTCTGCCGGAAGATTATCCGGAAACCGTCAAAACCGCGCTCGGGGTGCTCGCCAAAACTCCCTATGGCGCCTTCGCCAAGAACATCCTCAAGCAAGGTTGGGTGCGTCCCAATAAACGCATCTTCAATAACGCCAAAGTGTCCGACCACTTTGCAATCATTCCCACCGCGCTTGCGCCCAAACAACTGAACGAGGCCGAAACCAAGCTTTACGATCTGGTGGTGCGCCGGTTCCTGTCGGTGTTCTATCCCGCCGCCGAGCACCTGGTCACGACCCGCATAACGCGGGTTGCCGGCGAGCCGTTCAAAAGCGAAGGCCGGGTGCTCGTGAATGCCGGCTGGCTCGAAGTACACGGCAAGGAGGCGCAGGACGAAGATGATGCGCCAAGCCTTATTCCGGTCAAACCCAAGGAAACCGCGAAAACCGCGGCGATCGAGGTCATCGCAACCCAGACCAAGCCGCCGGCGCGTTTCTCCGAAGCGACGCTGCTCACGGCCATGGAGGGCGCGGGCAAGCTGGTCGAGGATGAAGAGCTGCGCGATGCCATGAAGGAGCGCGGTCTCGGCACGCCGGCGACGCGCGCAGTAGTCATAGAAAAGCTGATCGCAGAAGAGTATGTCATCCGCCAGGGCCGGGAACTGCAGGCCACTCCCAAGGCGTTTTCGCTGATCACGCTGCTGCGCGGCCTGGATATCCCCGAGCTCGTTTCTCCGGAACTGACCGGGGAGTGGGAATTCAAGCTGAAGCAGATGGAACACGGCGACCTCTCGCGCGAAACCTTCATGCGCGAGATCGCGAAGATGACGCGTCATATCGTCGAGCGCGCCAAAAGCCACGAAAGCGAAACCGTACCGGGCGACTTCAGCACACTTCAGACGCCCTGCCCGAAATGCGGCGGCGTAGTCAAGGAGAACTACAAGAAATTTCAGTGCCAGAAGTGTGATTTTTCGCTGTGGCGCATTCTTTCGGGACGCCAGTTCGATCCCGCGGAAATCGAGGAATTGATCAAGAAAAACCAGATCGGCCCGCTACAAGGCTTTCGCAGCCGCCTCGGCAAGCCGTTTGCTGCCATTATCAAACTGTCTCCCGAGTTCAAGACGGAGTTCGATTTCGGTCAGCAGAGCAACAATGGTTCAGGAGAAGCCGTCGATTTCTCCGGTGAGGAGCCGCTCGGTCCGTGCCCGAAATGCGGCGCGCGGGTGTTCGCGCATGGAATGGCATACCTGTGCGAGAAAGCGACCGGCCCCGACCGTAAATGCGACTTCCGCTCAGGCAAGATCATTCTGCAGCGTAATATCGAATCGGAGCAGATGGCCCAGCTGCTAGCGCAAGGAAAAACCGACTTGCTGCACAAGTTCATCTCGAAGAAGGGGCGGCCGTTTTCCGCCTATCTTGTGCGCGGCAGCGATGGCAAGGTCGGCTTTGAATTTGCTCCGCGCGCCGCGAAGGCGCCGGCCAAAGCCAAGGTTAAACCCGCCGCAAAAACAACCGCCAAGTCGCGCAAAAGCACGGCGTCTTAGGTCAACGGCTCAGATATCGAGATTGCGCGCGCCGAGCGCGTTAGTCTCGATGAAAGCGCGGCGCGGCTCCACCGCATCTCCCATGAGTGTTGCGAAGATCTCGTCCGCGCCGATTGCATCCTCAATTTGCGTGCGTAACAGTCGACGGGTCTTGGGATCCATGGTGGTCTCCCATAATTGCTCCGGGTTCATTTCCCCCAGGCCCTTGTAACGCTGGACGCTGACGCCGCGCTGAACCTCTTCGAGCACCCATTCGATCGCGTCGCGAAATTCTTTGACGGCATGCTGATGTTCGCCGCGCTTGATATACGCGCCGTCACCGAGCAGGCCCTGCAGCACCTGCGCGGTACGTATGATCTGGGCATAGTCCCCGCTTTGCACGAAATCGGTATCGATCACGCGATGATGGACGATGCCGTGCTGGGTCCGGTTGATCCCCAGCACGTAGCGTTCGCTCTTTTCGTCGAACCTGGCCTCGATGCGCACCATTTGGTCGGTCAACAGAGCGCTCAATGCCATGGCGCTTTTCTGTGCCGCGTTCTCGTCCGACAAATCCAGTGCTGTAGGCTGTTTGAGCAGCGCATGCAAGACCTCTTCATCGACCAAGCGGTTTACCCGCGCTATCACGGCTTCGGCGAGCAAATACTCCTTTGCCACCAGGGCGAGAGCCTCCTTGCTGAGCGGTTGCGCATCCTTCGACGTATAGAGTTCTGCTTCGGACAACGCCTGCTTGAGCAGATACTGTTTCAGTTCGTGTTCATCCTTGAGATAACGTTCCTGCTTGCCATGCTTGATCTTGTATAGCGGCGGCTGAGCGATGTAAATATGCCCGCGTTCGACCAGCTCGGGCATCTGGCGATAGAAGAACGTCAACAACAGGGTGCGTATGTGGGACCCATCAACGTCCGCATCCGTCATGATGATGATGCGGTGGTACCGGAGTTTTTCCGGCGAATATTCGTCTTTGCCTATCCCCGTGCCAAGCACACTGATCAGGGTGATGATTTCCTGGGAGGACAACAACTTGTCAAAACGCGCTCTCTCGACGTTGAGAATCTTGCCTCTCAGCGGCAAAATCGCCTGGAATTTGCGGTCGCGTCCTTGTTTGGCGGAGCCTCCCGCAGAGTCGCCCTCCACGATATAAAGCTCGCATTTCGCCGGATCGCGTTCCTGGCAGTCGGCTAGTTTTCCCGAGAGACCAAAGGAATCGAGGATCCCTTTGCGCCGCGTTAGTTCCCGCGCTTTGCGCGCCGCTTCCCGTGCGCGTGCCGCATCGACGATCTTGCCGCAGATGATCTTGGCGTCACTCGGTTTTTCGAGCAGGAACTCCATCAGCTTCTGCCCGACAATCTCCTCGACCGCCGGCCGGACTTCGGATGAAACCAGCTTGTCCTTGGTTTGTGACGAGAATTTGGGTTCCGGGACCTTGACGGACAGCACTGCCGTCAATCCCTCCTTCATGTCGTCGCCGGTGGTTTCCACCTTTGCTTTTTTCGCGAGATCGCCGCTCTCTATATACTGATTAAGCGTACGCGTCATCGCCGCGCGCAGGCCCGTCAGATGAGTGCCGCCGTCGCGCTGGGGGATATTATTGGTAAAGCACTGCATCGACTCCTGATATGAGTCGTTCCACTGCATTGCAACCTCTACCATAATGCCGTCTTTTTCTCCTGTGGCATAGAGGATATTCGGGTGGAGAACGTTCTTGCTGCGGTTCATATACTCCACGAAACCCTTGACGCCACCGCTGAAGGCGAATTTCTCTTCTTTTCCGGTAAGCTGGTCTATCAGCGTAATCTTGACGCCTTGGTTGAGAAACGACAATTCTCTCAGCCGCTTGGCCAGGATGTCGTGGTGAAACTCGATGTTGCCGAAGAGTTCCTTGCTGGCCAGGAAATGCACCTCCGTTCCGCGCCGCTCCGATTTGCCCATTACTTTCAGGGGATCGACCGCAACGCCCATGCGAAATTCCATCTGATGCATCTTTCCATCACGACGAATCGTAAGACGCAGCCACTCAGACAAGGCGTTTACCACAGAGACACCAACGCCATGTAGTCCCCCCGCGATCTTGTAAGAATTGTTGTCGAACTTTCCTCCGGCATGAAGCTCGGTCATCACCACTTCGGCTGTTGACCTCTTCTGTTCGTCGTCGGGGTAAATCTCGGTCGGGATGCCCCGGCCATTATCGACAACGCTGATAGAGTTGTCCGTGTGTATCGTGACGGATATTTCGTCGCAGTATCCCGCCAGCGCTTCGTCTATCGCGTTATCCACGACTTCAAAAACCATATGATGCAGGCCAGTGCCATCCCCGGTGTCGCCGATATACATGCCCGGGCGTTTGCGCACTGCCTCCAGGCCTTTCAGGACCTGAATGCTACTCGCGCCATAATCATCCGCGTTTCCCTGTTCCTGCTCTTTGTTCGTCATTTGTGGTTGTTCGTTTTCTGTTGTTTTTTCAGATTCGCATCGGCATTACGACATACTGGAACCCGCTCTTGTTCGGTAGCGTTACCAGCATGCTGCTATTCGCGTCGCCAAAGGCGCAATCCACTTTCTCTCCCTGAACGTTGTTCAGGACATCAAGAAGATAAGTAATGTTAAAACCCACGTCCAGCGGCTCTCCGGAGTAATCAATCTCTATTTCTTCCTGCGCTTCTTCCTGCTCATTATTGGTGCAGGAGATTCGCAGACTATTGCCCGCAAGCATCCATCGCACCCCGCGGAATTTTTCGTTGGACAGAATGGCGGCGCGCTGCAGCGTATGCAACAGCGCTGCCCGGTCCAAAAGGATGTGCTTTTGATAATTGACAGGGATGACCCGCGTGTAGTCAGGAAACTTACCGTCGATGATCTTGGTGACCAACTCTATGCCGGAAAAACGGAATTTAACTTGGTTTGAATACAACTCGATCTCCACCGAATCTTCCGTCTCCTGCAGCTGCTTTGCCAATTCCAGCACTGCCTTACGCGGCAGGATCGCTTCTTTTTTCTTTTGCTGTGGTTGCAATGCCCGTGCCGCATAACTTAACCGGTGACCGTCCGTTGCCACGACCTTTATCTGTTCCTCTTCCAACACCAGGAGCAAACCGTTCAGATAGTAGCGTATATCCTGCTGTGCCATCGAATATTGCACTAGCAGCAATAAATCTCGCAGTTCCTTCTGCGAGATCACGACTTTTGCCTGCGCTTCCCCCGGATCTGCCAGTGTCGGAAAATCATTCGCCGGCAATGTTTGCAGATTGAAACGGCTTTTCGCGGCGCGTACCTGCAGCCGGTTGTTTTGAACGTCCAATACCGTTTCCACCTCTTCCGGTAAAGCACGCAGGATATCAAGCAATTTTCTCGCGGACACCGTCAGGCTAGCGTCCTCTCCGCTTTTCTTGTCGATAGAAATGGAGGTTGATACTTGAATCTCAAGATCTGTTGCAATCAATGTCAAGTGTTCCTGTTTTTTTTCAATCAGGACGTTGGACAGTATCGGTAGCGTGTGCCGTTTTTCCACTATTCCCGTTACCGCTTGTAATGGTTTCAGCAGCGCATCTCGAGGAATTTGTATGAGTTTCATAAGTAGCTTCTTTAGTAGATTCTTTAATTAGTAGGACTAATAGAGACGTGTGTTTGCTGTGGATAAGAGTAAGTTGTGTTCTCTGTCAGGAGGATAGTCAACAAACGGTGTCTGTATGAGTACGGGAACAGCTTTGTATGGATTGTGGATGAAATTCGGCTTTTTGACGGAAACGCCATGTATTCACAATTTGTTCACCGGAAGTTAACAACGCAGGACCTTGAGCAGAGAGGCGATGTCTCGAGTGATGTCACTGTCTATCGTCTTGAGTGAGGCGATCTTGCGACAGGCGTGCAAAACCGTGGTGTGGTCACGTCCGCCAAAGGCTTCCCCGATATCGGGGAGACTAAGTTGGGTGAGTTCCTTGGCAAGCGCCATCGCAACCTGTCGCGGGCGCGCGACGTTGCGGGTGCGCTTTTTGGAATACATCTCGGATACTTTTATCTTGTAATAGTCGGCAACGGTTTTCTGAATGTTTTCGATGGAGACTTGCCGATTTTGTATGGCCAGCAGATCGCGTAACGCTTCGCGGCAAAGGTCCACGGAAAGCTCCTGGCCGGAGAATCTGGAATAGGCGAGAACACGCTTTAACCCGCCTTCAAGTTCGCGGACGTTGGATTGGATGTGCTTGGCAAGGAAGAACGCGACGGTTTCATCAAGCTGAACCGCTTCCATCTCGGCTTTTTTGAGCAGGATGGCGACGCGCATTTCAAGTTCCGGCGGTTCGACGGCGACGGTAAGCCCCCAGCCAAAGCGTGAGATCAGGCGATTCTCCATTCCCGAGATTTCTTTCGGATAGGTATCGCAGGTGATGACGAGTTGTTTGTGGGATTCGATCAGCGCATTGAATGCGTAAAAGAATTCTTCCTGGGTCCGGCTCTTGCCGCTGAAGAACTGAATATCATCGATAAGCAGCAAATCCAGGGAATGGTAGTAGCGTTTGAAATCGTCGAACGCTTTGTGCTGATAGGCGCGGACAACGTCGGAAACATACTGCTCGGCATGAATATAGCGGATCTTGCTTTCCGGGGCGCGCGCATGAAGATGGTTGCCTATGGCCTGGATCAGATGCGTCTTTCCGAGGCCAACGCCCCCGTAGATGAACAAGGGGTTGTATGCAGTGCCCGGGCGTTCGGCGACCTGGGTGGCGGCGGCACGGGCAAGTTCATTGGCTTTGCCGGTGACGAAGGTATCGAAGGTGAAGGCGGGATTAAGACGGGAAATGTCGCGGGTGCTGGGCTTGTGCAACACCGGCGCCGGTTCCTGTTTCGCGGGCAGGATTTGTTGTGCGGTGGTGTTTTTTTCTGCGAGCAAGAGCCGGATTTCCACCGGGTGTTTAAGACGCTCTGCCGCCAACTCGTGGACGCGTGACAGGAATTTGTCGCGTATCCACTGCAGTACAAAGCGATTGGGCGCGACCAAGGTCAGGGAGCTCCCTTCAGCATAGAACTTGAGCGGTTTTATCCACGTTCTAAATTGCTGGGCCGGGAGCTCCTTTTCAAAATGAGAGAGGCAAAAGCGCCAAAAGCTGTTCATTTTGTTCGGCGTCGCGTTGAATTGTTCTTTGAGCCAGCAGAGGAGTAGAAACAAGGCATAATTTTAGCCGCTTTGAGTGGAGTTATCCACAACTATCCGAGCCACGCGGTTAGATCCCCCGTAAAGAAGGTCTGATTGACATGGATATGCAAAACAGGGTGTAATAACGGGTTTTTCACCCCAGTAAAGTTAAAGGCCGGCGAACATGAAACGAACTTACCAGCCCTCCAAGACGCGGCGCGCACGTACCCATGGCTTCCGCGTGCGCATGAAAACACGTGCTGGCCGGGCGGTGATCCGCGCGCGGCGCGCAAAAGGGCGCGCACGGCTGAGCGTTTAGTCGCGAGTCGCGGATAGGGCCATTCTTCCTGCCACGAAAGCAACGCTTGCTGCGCTTGTGTAAACGCCACGAGTATGAGGCGGTATTTGCGCACGGCCATGTTGTTTCAAGCCGGTTGTATGTGGTGCGCGTCAAACCCAACCACCTTTCCCAGGCGCGGTTAGGCCTCATTGCCGGCAAAAAAGCGTTGCCAAGAGCGGTGGATCGTAACCGTGGAAAACGGCTCGTTCGCGAAGTCTTCCGCCAGGCACACCAGGACCTTATGGCGATGGACATAGTGGTTCAGTTGCGCGCAGATCTGGCCAAACGGAACAATGCATCGGCACGCCGGGATTTGCTTGACTTGTTCGCGGAACTCGGCCGGCGCCAGGCGGGGTAGACCACGCAACTTTATGATTTCAGCCGTGAAAACATGAGCAGACCGAATCGATGGACTCGCAACGACTGATACTCTTTTTTGTGTTCTCGTTCTCCGTGTTTCTGCTGGTCGACGCATGGCAACGCGACCAGCAACCGGTGACAGCGCGCACGGCACCGGCAAGCAGCGCCACGCCGGCACAGCAGGCGGCACCGCCCACACCCAGCGGAAAGCTGGCCGAAACCCGGCCGGTGGCCCCCCCGGAAGGCACGACGGCGCTTGCCAAGGGAGAAACGCTAAAAGTCGAAACCGACTATCTGCGCGCGGAGATCAGCGCCGCGGGCGGGGATTTACGCCGGCTCGAGCTGAAATTGCATCGCGACACGGAAGACAAGAACAAAGCCTTCGTCTTGTTCGACAACCGGCCGGACCATGTTTACATCGCGCAGACGGGCTTGATCGGTCCCGGGATGCCCAATCACCGCACGGAGTTCAAGGCGGCATCGAGTGATTACAAGCTCGCTGCTGGGGCCGAGAATCTGGAAGTCCGCCTCGAGGCGCCAGAGACTAATGGCATAAAAATAGCCAAGAGCTATCGTTTTCACCGCAGCAGCTATGTGATCGACGTCAGCTACGAGATCACCAATCAGGGCCAGACCGAAATCCAGCCCTTTGCCTACTTCCAGCTGCTGCGCGACGGCAAGTCTCCAGCGGGAGATTCGGCGATGCTGCCGACGTATACCGGCGCGGCGGTTTACACCGAAAAGGAAAAATTCCAGAAAGTCGCGTTTGGGGACATAGACAAGAACAAGGCGCCCTATCCGAAGAACAGCGGCGACGGCTGGATTGCCATGTTGCAGCATTATTTCTTCAGCGCGTGGCTGCCAAAAAGCGGGGCGCCGCGCGAGTTCTACACCCGCCGTCTCGAAGGCGGGCTGTATTCGGCGGGTGTAATCGTCCCCGTGGGAGTCATCGAAGCCGGAAGGAGCGTGACGCTGACCGTGCCGCTTTACGCCGGACCCGAGGAACATGAGAAGCTTTCCAAGATCGCGCCAGGGCTCGATCTCACCATCGACTTCGGCTGGCTTACGATCATCGCCGTGCCCTTGTTTTCGGTGTTATCGTGGTTCCACCAGTGGGTCGGCAACTGGGGCGTGGCCATCATCCTGCTGACCGTGCTAATCAAGCTCCTGTTTTACCCCCTGTCGCAAGCGAGCTATCGCTCGATGGGGAAAATGCGGGTGTTGGCACCCAAGCTGCAAAAACTCAAGGACCAGTACGGCAACGACCGCCAGCGCCTGCAGCAGGCGATGATGGAACTCTATAAAACCGAGAAGATCAATCCGCTGGGGGGTTGTCTGCCGATAGTGGTGCAAATACCTGTTTTTATTGCACTTTATTGGACAATCCTGGCCAGCGTCGAACTGCGGCATGCGCCGTTTTATGGCTGGATACAAGATCTTTCGGCGCCTGATCCCTGGTTTGTCCTGCCGGTAGTGATGGGCATCACCATGATCATCCAGACCAAACTCAACCCCGAGCCACCGGACCCGGTGCAGGCCAAAGTCATGAAAATCATGCCGGTGGCTTTCAGCGTGTTCTTTTTCTTTTTCCCGGCGGGGCTGGTGCTGTACTGGCTGGTGAACAACGTGCTGTCGATTATCCAGCAATGGCATATCAACCGCATGCTTGAGCGCGCCAACCTTCGTCCGCCACGCAAGGCGTAGTTCTTCGGGCGCCGCAATGCCCGAAGAAGCGGAACCGGTATACTCGCTGCCCATGGCAGCCCACGACCTCATAGCGGCGATTGCTACGGCACCCGGGCGCAGTGGCATAGGCGTAATCCGCTTGTCCGGCCCACGCTTGGCGACCCTCATCGAACAAATTGTCGGACGGCCGTTGCAACCGCGGCGCGCGACGCTCGCCGATTTCCGCAGCCACCACGGCACGCCCATAGATCAAGGCTTGGCGCTTTATTTTCCGGCGCCGCATTCCTACACCGGGGAAGACATGCTGGAGCTGCAGGGCCATGGCGGGCCGGTGGTACTACAGCTGCTGCTCAGGCGCTGCCTGGAGCTGGGTGCGCGCGTTGCCGAGCCCGGGGAGTTTACCAAGCGCGCGTATCTCAACGACAAGCTCGATCTGGCGCAGGCGGAAAGCGTGGTTGACCTGATCGATGCCACCACGGCGGAGGCGGCGCGCTGCGCAGTGCGCTCGCTGCATGGGGCATTTTCAGAGCAGATACATGGGCTTACGCGTGCCCTGATCGAGTTGCGCGCCTTGGTCGAGGCCACGCTCGATTTTCCAGAAGAAGAGATCGATTTTCTCAAGCAGTCAAACGCTGCGGGACGGCTATGTTCGCTGCAACAGCAACTCGAGGCGGTACTGGAGGCTTCCCGACAAGGCAGTTTGCTGCGCGAAGGCATCCATATCGTGCTGGCGGGCCCGCCCAATGTCGGCAAGTCCAGCCTCCTTAACCGCATGGCAGGGGAGGAGTTGGCGATCGTTACCGATATTCCCGGCACCACGCGCGATGCCATACGCCAAATCATAGACGTGGGGGGGGTTCCGGCGCACATCATAGATACCGCCGGCCTGCGCGAATCTGAAGATCCGGTCGAGAGGCTGGGAATCGCGCGTACCTGGTCAGCCATAGAAAAAGCGGACCTGGTGTTGTTGCTGGAAGAGGCCGCCTGCGGTGAAACACCAGAAGACCGGGCGATACTCGAACAACTGCCGCAGCATTTACCCTGTCTGCGGGTGATGAACAAGGTCGACTTGACCGATCACCCGCCCGCGGTGGAAACGCGGAACGGCACGACGCGGGTCTGGCTTTCCGCCAAAACCGGGGCGGGCATCGATCTGTTGCGCGAGGCCGTGCTCAAGACCATAGGCTGGCAGAGCGCCGGGGAGGGCCTGTATATGGCGCGCGAACGGCATTTGCAGGCGCTTAAGGCGGCCCGGGAGCACCTTCAGCGCGCAACCGGGCAAGGACGGCGGCCAGAGCTTTTCGCCGAGGAACTGCGACTTGCCCAGGATACGCTGTCCAGCATTACCGGGGAGTTCACAGCCGACGACCTTCTCGGGGAGATCTTCTCGCGATTTTGTATCGGCAAGTAAGACCGGAGGTTTCACGTGAAACAGGCTGAGTGAAACCGCCCCCGCCTCTTGAGGCCGCCGGGAAAAGGTGTTTCACGTGAAACATTTTTGGTCCGGCGACCCGCAAGCTATTCATTTCTTGTACAAAATAGGCTATTATCCAGTGCTTTGTCGAGCGCAGCAGAATAATGCAAGCCATTGAAAAATTTGATGTTATTGTGGTAGGAGGGGGCCATGCGGGCACCGAGGCTGCGCTCGCCAGTGCACGGTTGGGCTGCAATACGCTGCTGCTCACCCATAATATAGAGACACTGGGCCAGATGTCGTGCAATCCCTCGATCGGCGGCATAGGCAAAGGCCATCTGGTCAAGGAGGTTGATGCGCTGGGCGGCACAATGGCGGCCGCGACCGATGAGGCCGGCATCCAGTTCCGCATTCTCAATTCGCGCAAGGGGCCGGCGGTGCGCGCAACCCGCGCCCAAGCCGACCGGCTGCTCTACAAAACGGCGATCCGCGGCCGGCTTGAAAGTCAGCCCCATCTGCGTATTTTCCAGCAGGCTGTCGATGATTTGATTCTCGACGGCGATCGGGTGGCCGGCGTGGTGACGCAGATCGGCCTGAGATTCTCCGCCTCCGCGGTGGTGCTCACTACCGGCACGTTTCTGTCGGGGCTGGTGCACGTCGGGCTGCAGAGCTACCAGGCGGGACGCGCCGGCGATCCGCCCTCGGTCAGTCTCGCGCAACGGCTGCGCGAAATGAAGTTGCCCGTCGGCCGGCTCAAGACCGGCACGCCGCCGCGCATCGACGGGCGCAGCATCGATTTTTCGGGGATGACCGAGCAGCCGGGCGATGAGCCGACGCCGGTATTTTCGTTCCTGGGCAAACGCGAGCAGCATCCGCCGCAATTGCCGTGCTGGATCACGCACACCAATACGCGCACGCACGACATTGTCCGCGGCGGGCTGGATCGCTCGCCGATGTTCACCGGCGCGATCGAAGGCGTGGGGCCGCGCTACTGCCCGTCGATCGAAGACAAGATCACGC
>CAYIRZ010000003.1:0-33295 GCA_964365845.1 uncultured Streptomycetaceae bacterium | reverse complement strand
TCCATCAGCAGCGGCACGCCCTCTTTGCGCCGGCGGCGGTGGCCGAGCGGATACAGCACTTCGGACAGCGGCGTGCTGCTGCCGTCCTTGAAGTGCACCTTGATCGAGTTGGCGTTAGTGCGCTTCGCCGGATCGAGATATTCGCGGCTGTAGCGCTCGTCCTCCACCAGTTTCATTTTCGCGCGCAGCCGGTCGATGCGCGGATCGGCGGCGACGTGGTCTTCGTAGTCCCCGGCGGTCAACTTGCCGAAGATCAGGCCGATGGCGATCATGTACTGCATGCAGTGGTCGCGGTCGGCGAAGTTGTGCAGCGGGCCGGTCTTGTCGAGGATGACCATGGACGAGTTGTGGCAGCGCACGGCTATGCGGTCGATGTCGTCGAGCCGGTCTTTCACCAGCGGGTGCAGTTTGATCGCCGCTTCCACCGCGCTCTGCCCGTGGAACGCCGTGGGATAGGCGATCTTGAACAGCACGTTTTCCATGATGTAGCTGCCGTACGGCCGCTCGAACCGGAACGGTTTTCCCTTGAACAGCACGTCGTAGAAACCCCAGGTCCTGGCGGTGAGCGCCGAGGGATAACCCATCTCGCCTTTCAGCGCCAGCAGCGCGAGCCACACGCCGCGGCTCGACGCATCGCCCGCCGCCCATGACTTGCGCGGGCCGGTGTTAGGCCGGCGGCGGAAAGTCGCGAGCGCATGGCCGTCGACCCACGCATTCGACACCGCGTTGATGATTTCCGCGCGCGTGCAGCCGAGCAGCTTCGCCGCCGCCGCGGTGGTGGCGATTTTCACCAGCAGCGTGTGATCGAGCCCGGCCGCGGTAAAACCGTTTTTGATCGCGAGCCCGCCCTGGATCTCATAGGCCTTCACCATCGCTTCCAGAACGTCACGCATCGCAAGCGGTTTCCTGCCTTGCGCCACGCGCGTGCGCGACAGGTAATCGGCGAGCATCAAGAGCGCGCCGATGTTGTCCGAAGGATGGATCACCGTCTCGCCGTAGAAGGCATCGTTGTAATCGAGCCAGCGGACCATGACGCCCAGGTTGAACGCCGCCGTCACCGGATCGAGCTGGTGCGGCGTGCCCGGCACTTTCGCGCCGCTAGGCACGATGGTTCCCGGCACCAGCGGACCCAGCAGTCTGGTGCAGCCGGGATAGGCGAGTGCTTCGAAACCGCAGCCCAGGCTGTCGATCAGGGTAAGCCGCGCGGTTTCCCACGCGAGCTTGCTCTTGATCGGATAGCTATCGACATAAGCGGCAATGTCGGCAATGACCTTGTCGGGCGCGGGACGGGCGTTGGAAACGTGGGACGACATGGTAAACCGAACCTCAGGTTAGTTATTGCGGCGGTCCGATGCGCAGCGTGTGGGTCGCGAAATAGACTTCGCGCAGAAAGGACACGAGCCCGCCGATCACTCCACCTTGATACCCGCAGACTTGATGACTTTATCCCACTTGCCGGCTTCGGCTTTCAGATATTTTGCAAATTCTGCGGGCGTATCGCCGATCGGATCGAGTCCGGCGCGGATCAGCCGCTCGGCAACAGCCGGTTCTCCAAGCATGGCAACCACTTCTTTGTGTAGACGCTCAACGACGGCACGCGGCGTGCCGCGCGGCACGACCATGCCGTTCCAGTTGTTGGCTTCGTAACCGGGCACGCCGGATTCCGCCAGCGTCGGCATTTCCGGAAAAAGCGGCGTACGCTGCTTCGTGCCCACGCCCAGCGCACGCAGCCGCCCGGCGCGGATGTGCGGCTGCGCGGTGGTGAGGTTGGCCATCATGAAGTTAAGCCGCCCGGCGACGAGATCGGCGACCGCCGGCGCGCCGCCCTTGTAGGGCACATGCACCGCATCGACACCCGCCATGCTGGTAAAAAGTGCGGTTGCCAGATGAGATGCGCCGCCGACGCCGCTCGAACCGTAGTTGTATTTGCCGGGATTCGCCTTGAGCAGCGCAATCAATTCCCTGACCGAATGCGCCGGCAGGGAAAGATGGACGACCAGCAGGTTGCTCGATGCGGCGATGTTGGTCACCGCGGCGAAATCGCGCTCCAGCACGTACGGCACTTTCCTGTACAGCGTGGGATTGACCGCCAGCGGCGGCGTCGCCATCAGCAGCGTATAGCCGTCGGGCGCCGCCTGGGCGACGATCCCGGTGCCGATCAGCGTGCCCGCGCCAGTGCGGTTGTCCACCACCACCTGTTGACCCAGGCGCTCCGAAAGCCGCTGCCCGACAATGCGGGCCACGGTATCGGTCGATCCGCCTGCCGCATAAGGCACCACCAGGCGTATCGGCCGCTGGGGATAGGGCTGCGCCGAAGCCGCGCCCGCAACCAGTACGGCGCAGCACAACGCCGGCAACCATGAAAATCGCATCGATCAGTCTCCCTTGCCCGTGCCCCCAGGCGTGATGCGCGGCATCTCGAAACGGTCGGTGATGCGCGTGTAGCCGCCCTTGCCCGCGAGACGGCCGATAGGATTGACGCGGCCCACGTCGACATGGAAGCGCTCGTTGACGATGCCGTCGTGGTAATGGAAGTAGACGACTTCGCCGATCACGAGGTGATAGGGCTTGGCGCCGAGTTCCAGGATTTGCATCAGCTTGCATTCGAGCGCGATCGGCGCTTCGAGGATGCGCGGCGGGCGCACCTTGCGCGACGGCACGGCGGTGAAGCCGGCCTCGTCGATCTCGTTCACGCCGCGCGGATAATCGACGGCGCAGATGTTCATCTTGTCCTTGATCGCGTCGCTGACGATATGCACCACGAACTCGGGAATTTCCCGGATGTTCCGCACCGTGTCCTTGGCGCCGGTTTCCTTGTCGCCGACCGAGAACATCACCATCGGCGGCGGAGAGCCGATAGCGTTGAAAAAACTGAAAGGCGCGGCGTTAGGGCCGTTTGCCCCCAGCGTCGTCACCAGCGCGATCGGCCGCGGCGTCACGCTGCCGATCATCAGCTTGTACTGGTCCTGCCACGCCAGCGTCGCGGCATCGAATTCCGGCATGCGTGTATCCCCTTTGCGTGTGCGGCTAATGTGCTGCCTGATGTAGCGCGTTAGAGTCTGCCTCAATTTTATCGCAGCCGGCTGTCGCCCGGCCGCGCGACGCAAAAAAACGGGGCGAAATGCCCCGTTCTGCAATATGACCAGGCCGCGGTCGCGATGGCCGCGCCGGATTACTCGACCGTGATATTGCCGGCCTTGATGACCTTCGCGTACTTGTCAATCTCGCGCTTGAAGTAGGCCGTCAGCTCCTCGGGCGTGCTGCCCACGGGATCGGCGCCTTCTTTTTCCATGAAATTACGGACCTCGGGTGCCTTGAGCGCCTTGAGGATTTCCGCATTCATCTTGGCGACGATCTCCTTCGGCGTTCCCGCCGGGAAGAACATCGCATACCAGTTGTCGGACTCGAAACCGGGGTAGATCGAAGCCATCGTCGGCAGGTCGGGAAAAGCAGCCGACTTTTTGCCCGTCGTCACTGCGAGCGCCCTGACTCTGCCGGACTTGACATACGGTTGCGCGGCAAGCGCGGTGGCAAACGTAAAATCGACCTCGCCGCCGATCAGCGCCGTAATCGCCGGGCCGCCCCCCTTGTACGGGATGTGCGTCACGTCGACGCCGGCAAACTGCTTCAGCATCTCGATCGACAGATGGCTGGTGGTGCCGCTGCCGTTGGACGCGACATTCATTTTTCCGGCGCGTTTCTTGGCAAGCGCAATCAGCTCCTTCGCTGACTTAACCGGCACGCTGGGATGCGCGACCAGCACCAACGGCACCGAGGAGATCCAGCTGATCGGCAGCAGGTCCTTGAGCGGATCCAGGGGCACTTTCTTGTAAAGGCTGACGTTCACCGACAGCGAAGCTGTGGTAAACAGGATGGTGTAGCCGTCGGGCGGCGATTTGGCGGCAAGCTCGGCGCCGAGCAGGCCGCTCGCGCCCGGACGGTTATCGACCACGAAAGTCTGTCCCATGCTCTCATAGAACTTCTTGCCGAGCAGCCGGCCCTGGATATCGGTGCCGCCACCTGCGCCGAACGGCACGATGATGCGCACCGCCTTGCTGGGGTAGCTCTGAGCGACGGCATTGGCAACCAGGCTCAACGTCGTGCCCGCTAGTACCGCAGAGATGATGCAACGTAACTTGTTGATTTTCAATTTACTCTCCTCGTGATTTTTTTGACATGCGTCCCTATTTTGACACAATCCTAGCACGATGGGTTCTGCCGCATCGTTGAATCATTCGCCGCGGCTCAGCCGCGGTACACGGGCTCCGGCTGGGCGAAAAAGGAATGCAGTATGTGGTACACCATCAGGTAATTGATCTGCTGGAAGCTGGCGTGCGAGATGCCCGCCATCACCGAAAACTGTTTGTCGGGATTGGGCAGGCGCTTGAAAAATTCGAGCAGATCGTCAATGCCGGCGATGCCGTCGAACTCACCGCGCAGGACGACGGTCGGGACGGTGATTTTCTGCGGATCGACCACCGGCAGCTTCGAGCACATGTCGACGTAGGTGCCCGTCGGCACCGAATCATCGAGCGCAAGAATCGCGTCGGCAAAAGCCTCGACCACTTTTTCTTCGGCGCACCCCGGATGGTCGCGGTTGAATATGCTGTGCACGAAGGCGCGGTCGATCGGGCGGCGGCCCATGCTCTGCCATTGCGCCAGTTTCTTGGTCCGCTCCTCAAGCGTCGGGCTGCCTTTGCCGGTCCACACGAACGCGTCGAGCGCGAGCCGCTGCACGCGCTCGGGATGACGCTGCGCGAACAGGGCCGCGCGCAGCGCGCCCGACGAAATGCCATACACCAGGAACTGCTTCACGCCGCGGGTTTTCATGATGTAGTCTGACGCCGCGGCCAGGTCGTCGGCGCCGTTGGCGATGTCATAACTGATATCGCGGTGTTTGTCGGAGCGCCCGTAGCCCTCCATGTCGACGCACCAGGTGTCGTAGCCCAGCCCCGCGAAAAAATCCATGGCCGACGAATGCGGACGGCCCGGCACCTGGAGATCGAAAGTGGGCTGCGAGGCCATCGACGAGCCGTGCACGAACAGCACGGCGCCTTTTTTCCCTTCGGGGCTGCCGGCGAATTTTTCCCATAAAAAGAGCTTGATATCCCCCTTTTTGGTCCAGTGTTCCTGGCCGGTGATTTTTGCATTGGCTTGGGGTTGATCCATGGAATTCCTCGTTGATGTGTTAAGCGATGCTTCAGGTGTAGGCATGGAAGTCTAGGATACAGGCCGGGAGGCGTCAAATGGTGGACATCGGGTTTGATGTGCGTTCCGCTTGCAGCCTATACTTGCGCAATTCCGGCTATCCGCCGCACTGGCATTGATAAAATCAAAATCATTGCCACAGAGAACACAGAGGACACAGAGAAAAGAACAGCGAGCGCAAGGTCATATCGCCTCCTTCCCACATCTCCTCCTCAGGCCGAGGATTAAGGGTGAAGGTCTACCTCGGTGATCTCTGTGTCCTCTGTGGCTAAAGAGGTGTAACCAAATGGATTTTAAAATATCCGAAGAACAGCGCGCTTTCGTCGACACCGTGCGCAAAGTATGCCAGAAGGAATTCGCGCCGCGCGCGATCAAATATCTCGACGGCACCTGGCCCGCGGAAAACATGCGGCGGCTCGCCGAGATCGGCGTGCTCGGCATGGCGGTGCCGCAGGAATACGGCGGTTCGGGATTGTCCATTCTCGATACCGTGCTGGTGCTCGAGGAAATCGGCAAGGTGTGCTATGTCACGGCCATGGCGGCGCTGGGCGAGGTCGGCACGCAAACCCGCGTCATCGCGGCTTACGCCCCCGAGTCCATCAAGCAAAAAATCCTGCCGCGCGTGGCAACCGGCGAGGCCATACTCGCCATCTGCATGACCGAGCCCGACGCCGGCACCGATGTGCCAAATTACAGGACCAACTGCGAAACCAGGGGCGATCGGGTCATCCTCAAGGGCGTCAAGACGCTGATCTCGCGCGCCGACATCGCCGAGATGTTCGTGGTGTTCACGCGCGTCAATAATGTGCCGGGCGCGGCCGGCATCGGCTGCGTGCTGGTGCCGGGCGGCATCAAGGGACTTTCCGCCAAGGCGAGCTTTCATACCATGGGCGGTGAAAATTTGTCCGAAGTGGTGTTCGACAACGTCGAATTGCCGCTCGAAAACCTGGTGCTCCGCGACAACGGCATGAAGCGCCTGCTGTCGGCCTTCAACACCCAGCGCTGCCTCAATCCGGCGATCTGCCTGGGGCTCGCCGAAGGCGCGCTCGAGGAAGCGGTGCGCTACATGCGCGACCGTTCAGCGTTCGGCCAAAAAATCGGTGATTTCCAGGGCCTGCGCTGGAAGGTCGCCGACATGTACATCCAGATCGAGGCCGCGCGCGGCCTGCTTTACCGCGCCGCGGTGAGCGGCGACCAGTTCCCCGATCCGACGCTGGCGGCAATGGCGAAAATCTATACCAACGAGATGAGTATCCGCGTCACCAGTGAAGCGATTCAGATCCACGGCGGCTACGGTTTCACCGACGAGTTCGCGGTATCGCGCTTCTTCCGCGGCACGCGCTATGGCAGTCTCGGTGGCGGCACCACCGAAACGCTGCGCAACCTGGTCGGGAAAAAACTGGTCGAGCAAATGGACCTTGCGACCGGAATGCTCGGAATGGGAATGTTCTAAGAACGGTGGTTGGAGGTTGGTGGTTGGTGGTTCGTGGTTGGTTTTGAACGAGTCACGAATCACGAGCCACGAATCACGGCTTTTCAATACACCGGATTCGGCCGGAAGTACTGGTTGCGGTCTATCGATTTGACCTTGTAGTTCTCGACGCGGTTGCCCTTGAGCACATCGACTGGAATGTCCACGCCGGCCCCGCCGCTCGCCCACAACCTGGTGTAGAAATCGGCCTGGCCCTTGATCGGCTGTCCGCCCATGCCGACAATGATGTCACCTGACTTGAGCCCGGCCTCGTCGGCGGGGCTTTCCGGCGACACCCGCGTCACGATCAGATTGCCCTGCACTTCCTGGGTATTGATGCCGATCCACGGCCGCGGCCGCGATGTCGATTTGCCGTTGGCGATGAAGTCGCCCAGCACGGGCTTGATGATGTCGATCGGCACGAACATGTTCCCGGGAACATTGCTGCTCGTGCCCATGGCGTCGCCGACCACCAGCGAACCGATGCCGAGCAGCTTGCCCTCGCGGTTCAACAGCGCGGCACCGCTCCAGTTGACCGTCGCCGGCGCCGTGTAGATCGCCTCGTCGAGCAGATACTCCCACTGGCCCACGAAAGGACGCTTCGACACGATGTAGGCCGGCGCCACGCCGTCGAAGCCGACAATCAGCACCAGCTCACGCTCTTTGGCGCTCTCGGACTCGCCGATGTTGACCGGCTTGACGGGCAGCGGCGTCAGCGCCTTCAGGAGTCCCAGGCCGGTCGTATTGTCATAACCCACGACCGTTGCCGGAAAGATCTTGCCGTCGGCCGTGGACAATTCGACGTTTTCGGCCTCGATGACGAGATAGCCTATGGTCATCACCAGGCCCTGGGCATCGATGACCACCCCCGTGCCTTCGCGCTGCTGGCCGAGCGTGGTCGAGCTGCGTGCATTGGCAACCATCTTGCTGCGCACTTTCACCACGGAAAGCGCGTCAACCGACATTTCCTGCTGGTTACGCGCCGCGGGCGGATTGGGTGCGGCGTCCTGCGCCAAGGACGGTCCCGGCAAAACAGCGCAGGCAAGCAGCCCGACGACGGCCATTCGCAGACCGCGCTTGCCCCACGTTTCCTGCTGTAACGCCAAACATCTATTCATGACGGTTCCTCGCGGGCAAGAATCACACACCTAGGAGTTTGTCGGACTTGGGTTCGACAAACTCCTAAAATGAAAAGCACTAACGCTACGCGTTCCGGTGAATGGGGCCAAGTCCGACAGGCTGCTAGGTCTTGACTGCCGGGATCGCTTTATTCGCGTCCACAACATTGCGTCCCGGGGCATATGCTACGCCGATTCGGCGCAGCCGATAAGATTGCATTCGGTTACAATCATGCGGCTGACAGGAGCAGGAAATACGCGCAGTTAAAACTATAATTACCGAGAAATCAAGGAAAAACTCATGGACCTGGGATTGAAAGGCAAAGTCGCCGTGGTCACCGGCGGCACGGAAGGCATCGGCAAAGCAACGGCGCTGAAGCTCGCGCAGGAAGGCGCAAAAGTCGCGATCTGCGCCCGGCGCGCGGAACTGCTCGACAAGACCGCGGACGAGATCAGGAAAACCGGCGCCGAGGCGCTGGCGGTCAGTGCCGACATGAGCAAAACCGCCGATATCGAGCGCTTCATGCAAGCCGTGATCGAGCGCTTCGGACGGCTTGATATCCTCGTCAACAATGCCGGCACTTCGGCGCGCGGCAAGTTCCTCGAAGTCGACGACGCCACCTGGAGCGCGGACCTCGAATTGAAACTGTTCGGCGCGATCCGCTGCACGCGCCTGGCCGTGCCCCACATGAAGAAACAGGGTGGCGGCCGCATCATCAACATCACGATCTCGAGTGCCAAACAGCCGGGCGCGGGGTCGATGCCGACCTCGGTATCGCGCGCGGCGGGGCTCGCGCTGACCAAGGCGCTGTCGAAGGAATATGCGGCCGACAACATCCTGGTGAATACCGTCTGCATCGGCAAGATCAAATCCGGGCAGCATGAACGGCGCTATACGAAAGACGGCATCAGCGCCGACCAGTATTACGGGCAGATGGCCAAGGATATTCCGCTGGGGCGCGTCGGCGAGGCGGCGGAAGTCGCCAATGTGATTGCATTCCTCGCCTCCGAGGCGGCCAGCTATGTGACCGGCAGCAGCATCAATCTCGACGGGGGAATTTCGGGGGTGCTATGAAAAAAGCCGCGATCGCGCTCCACGGTGCTTTTTTCATTGCCCTGACTGCGGCACTCGGTTCATCCGCATTCGCGCAAACCTACCCGGCAAAGTCGATAAGATTCATCGTCCCGTTTACGCCGGGCGGGGGCAACGACACCATCGCGCGGCTGATCGGGCAGAAGCTCACCGCCGCCACCGGGCAACAAGTGATCATCGACAACCGGCCGGGCGCCGGCGGCGCCATAGGCGCGGAAGCGGCAGCGAGGTCCCCGGCGGACGGCTACACGATATTCCTCGCCGGCGTCGCCACCCATGGCATCAATCCCAATCTGCGCAAAAAGCTGAGCTACGATCCGGTCAGGGATTTCGACGCGGTCAGCCTCATCGCATCGGCACCGCTGCTGGTCGTGGTACACCCGTCGCTGCCGATCAGGTCGGTAAAGGAGCTGATCGCGCTCGCCAAAGCAAAGCCGGGGCAGATCAATTACGCCTCCAACGGCGCGGGCGGCTCATCGCATATGGCGGTGGAGCTGTTCAAAATGACGACCGGCACCAACCTCGCTCACATTCCCTACAAGGGACTGGCGCCGGCGCTGACCGAGCTTCTGAGCGGCGAAGTGCAGCTGATGTTCAGCAGCGCGGTCGCCATGCTGCCGCAGGTCAAATCGGGCAAGCTGCGCGCCATCGCGATGACAGGCGCCAAACGCTCCCCGGCGATACCCGACATCCCGACCGTGGCGGAAGCCGGCGTGCCCGGCTATGAAACCGGATCGTGGTACGGCATCGTCGCGCCCGTTGGAACGCCGAAGGTTGCGATCGACAGACTGAGCAAAGAAGTCATTGCCATCGTCCATGCGCCCGACATCACCCACCGCCTGAACGACGAAGCGATCATCCCGGTCGGCAGCACGCCCGCCGAATTCACCGACTACATCAAAAAAGAACTTGCGCGCTGGGCGAAAGTGATCAAGCAGTCGGGCATTCAACTCGACTGAAGCCGGGGCCGCCTCCACCCGAGACGGCCATCGCACAAACAATTCACCATACCGATATGCTCACTCGCGTCTTGGGATCGCTCCTCAGAATGTTTTTTGGATTCTGCGCGGTCCTCTCCAGTGCCCACGCGGCGGACCCGGAGTTCTCGCCCCAGGTCTGGCTCAACCCCGGTATCTTTTCCCATCATTTCGACCGCAGTAAGGACTTCCGCGAAGATAACGTAGGCTTGGGCGCGGAGGTATTGTTCGCTCCCGACCACGCGTTGATGGCTGGGACATTTATCAACAGTGAAAGGTCAAAGACCCATTATGGCGCTTACCAGTGGCGCCCCCTGCACTGGCAACCCCGCGACATCAACGTGAGCGCGGGCATCATCGTTGGTGCTTTTGACGGTTATCCGCGCTATCGCAACGGCGGGTGGCTCATAACCGGGATGCCGGTGCTAGCCATCGAGGGTAAGCGCGTCGGCGTCAATTTGAGCATTATTCCGACTATCAAGGACCGCCTTGATGGAGCCATCGCGGTTCAGCTCAAGCTGCGAGTATGGTAGTTAGTGTCGGGTATCCATCCCGACTAGGCCACAGGCTGCAGCGATCTGAAATGCGGCCATCGCACAAATAAAAAGGGTTGCCGCATGGCAACCCTTTTTTATTGTGTGGTGCTGTTGAGAGGAGTCGAACCTCTGACCTACTGATTACGAATCAGTTGCTCTACCAACTGAGCTACAACAGCGGATCCCGGAAAACGGGCTTCAGGGACGTGATTATACCGCCTAGAAGTTTGTCGGGCTTGGGTTCGACAAACTTCTAAAATGAAAAGCACTCAATAATACTGTGAAAAGAACGCCATGCAAGTGAAATTTATAGGGTTTCGACACGTAAAGCTTCTTTATTAAGCAGCCTGTCGCCCAAGCATCGATTAATTCTTTTTAATACCTTCCTTTCAATACCCGCTTGACGGGTACGCTTGACGGGTACAGCGATCCATTCACGCTACGCGTTCCGGTGAATGTGACCATGCCCGACAGGCTGCTAGCGGGAACGTATGCGCACGATGATGTCGATGCCCTCGGCGACCACGCCTTCCGGCAGCCGGGGTAACCCGGATATCGCGATCTCGGCGGCATCGATGTCGGTCAGGTCACCCGTGTCGACATTATAGAAATGATGGTGCGGCTCGGTGTTGGGATCGTAGAACACCTTGCTGGGGTCGACGATCACTTCACGGATCAGCTTCTTTTCGAGGAACAGATTGAGCGTGTTGTAGACCGTCGCCTTGGAGGTCTCGGCATTGCGTTCATTCGCAATCGCCAGGATCTGGTCGGCGGATAAATGCTCCCCGCGCGAAAACAGCGCGTAGGCGATCTCGATGCGCTGGTGGGTGGGATTGATGTCGTGGCGGCGCAGGACCTCGACCAGAGTCTCCCGGGTATAGTGCTGTGATTTCTTTATCATCTTGCCTGATTTTAATGCAAGATTTGGACTGTGTCTAATTTTGGCACCTGCCCCCTATGAGCGTTTTCCTGTCCCCGGCGCTGAAATACCGGCTTCCCCCTCTGTTCTCCCTTTCCCGCAGCCTCCTGCCTGCCGGCTAATCATGCCCGCCCGGGCTGTCCCCACCCGCCATGACCGGACTCGACGGGTGGGCTCCACCAGGCATGTGGCTTTTGTCACACAAAACGGCAACCCTGCTTTAAACAACATAATAGAATTACCGCTGGTTCTTCTGAATCAACCTCTGGTCGGATACATTTGAAGTATCGCAATGACCCCGATTATTCTCACCTTCACGTAAAGGAGTGCGTAATGAAGCAAACCCATGGGTTCACCCTGATCGAACTGCTGATCGTCATTGCCATTGTGGGAATACTCGCTTCCATCGCGTTGCCGGCATACACCGATTACGTCACTCGCGGAAAAATCGCCGAAGCAACTTCAACCCTGGCGGATATGCGGGTAAGGCTCGAACAGTATTTCCAGGACAACCGGACTTACGTGGGCGCCTGTGTCGCGGGCACCGCGGCTCCATTACCGACCGGCTTGAAATATTTTACCGTCACCTGCCCCACGCTCACCGCCACCGCGTTCGAAACCCGGGCAACCGGCGTAGCCGCTCAGGGTATGGATGGATTCGTCTACACCGTGGACCAGGGTAACACCAAGGCGACCACCATTACCGCGGGTTCGGCTGCCGCCACAGCCGGGTGGACCGGCAACGCATCCTGCTGGGTGACGAAAAAAGGCGGGGTATGTTAATCGGATCGGCGCAAAAAGGCGTCTCGCTGATCGAACTGACCATCGGCATCGCCATCCTCGGCATTTTGCTGACGGCGGCGCTGCCGGGTTACAGGGCATGGATACAAAACACCCAGATCCGCAACGCAGCGGAATCGGTTCTGAACGGCATGCAACTCGCCCGCAGCGAAGCGGTGCGCCGCAATACCAACGTGCAACTGGTTTTTGGGACGGGATCGGGTTGGACGGTAAGCGTGCCCGGCACGGCCGAGCAAATCCAGGCCCGGACAAGCGGCGAGGGATCTGCAAACGTGACCGTGACAAAAACGCCTGCCGCCGCAACCACCATCACTTTCAGTTCCTTGGGCAGAGTAGTCGCCAATGCCGATGCGAGCGCGTCTATCACCCAGGTCGACCTGGATGTGCCGACTTCAATATTGCCGGCATCGGAAAGTCGCGAGTTGCGCATCGTGGCAAGCGCCGGCGGCAACGTGCGCATGTGCGATCCCAACGTCGCCGACGCCACCGATCCAAGAAAATGCTAGCAGCCCTGCCAAACCGGGTACGCCGATGAAATCACGTCCCAAACTCACTTCACAAAGGGGATCGATGCTGCTGGAGGGCCTCATCGCTATCCTGCTTTTTTCCATGGGCATACTCGCGTTGATGGGACTCCAGGCCATCTCCATCAAAAACACCGCCGATGCCAAGTACCGCGCAGAAGCGGCTTTTCTGGCCACTCAGATCATCGGCCAGATGTGGGCGGACAATCCGACAAACCTGGCCGGCTACGCCCACAACCCGACGACGGCCGCCGGAACATGTAATTTCGGCGGAGCCGCATCCACCAACGCCAATGTGGCGGCATGGCTTGGGGACAGCACGACCGCGGGGACCGTGGCAGGCAACCTGCCGGGCGCCACTTCGGCCAAACAGCAAATCACGATCGGCGCAGACAACCTGGTGATGGTAACCGTTTGCTGGCAGGGTCCCCAAGAGGCTACCGCTCATAACTATGTTGCTGTGGCGCAAATCAACGGATAAAGACGGGAACGCCGAATGTCTTTCATCAACACGCACCCCCAGCAACGGCCTGAGCGCGGCTTCAGTCTGGTGGAAATTATGGTCGCGGTCGTCATCGGCATGCTGGGGATTTTGGTCATCATGCAGGTGTTTCTGGTCTCCGAGGGGCAGAAACGCACCACCAGCGGTGGCGCCGATGCCCAGGAGAATGCCCTGATGGCGTTGTTCACGATGGAACGGGACCTGCGAATGTCCGGCCTGGGCGTGGTCGGGCTGGGCTGCACCACCATCAACGCCTACAACGCAAACGCGACACCGACGAACTACAGTTTCAATGCAGGGCCGGTGACGATCACCCAGAACAGTCCCGCGGCGGGCAGCGACACGGTTGCCGCCGTATACAGCACGTCGGCCTACGGCAATATTCCGACCACTATCTCGAGCGCGATGCCGGATTCATCGGCGATACTCAACGTCAATAACGGAGACGGTTTTTACCAGGGCGAACTTGTGATCATATCGGAGCCGCCCAAGCCGTGCACCATAGTCCAGGCGAGCCAGGACGGACAGAAAACCGGGACCGACTGGAACCTCCAGCACAACCCGGGCGGTTCATATCCCAACAACCCGCCCGGCGGATCAAATATTTTCCCCGCGGGCGGTTACGGCGCCGGCGCCAAACTGACCAATATGGGCAGCATGGTCAACCATGAATACTATGTTCAAGGTGATAACCTGATGATGCGTGACGTGAACCTCCCGAACAGCGCCACCAACCCGTTAGCCCTGGTGAACGGCATCATTGCGATCAAGGCGCAATACGGCAGGGATACGACGAGCCCGCCTGACGGTTATGTCGACGTTTACGACAATACCGCTCCGGCCTCTGCGGCGGAAGTTGTCGCGATCAGGCTTGCAGTGGTCGCACGCAGCAGCCAGTTCGAAAAAGACACGGTGAGCCCCGCCACCTTGGTGCTCTGGAACGGCGGGACAATCGCCAACGGCGGAGCGTTGACACTAGACGCCACGGCGCAACGCTACCGCTACAAAATCTATCAAACCATAGTCCCCTTGCGTAACGTCATATGGAACAATTGACAAGAAACACCACACGCATTACGGCAACGCAACCGCATTGCCGTTCGCTGCGCGCTGGGGCAGGCGCCGGAGCGCAGAAAGGCGTGGTGCTGTTCATCGCGCTGATCGTACTGGTGGCGATGACGATGGCCGGCATCGCGCTGGTGCGCTCGGTGGATACGGCCAACGTCATCGCCGGCAACTTCGCATTCAAGCAAGGAACGTTGCAGGCGGCCGATATCGGTGTCGAAGCGGCCGTCGCCGCGCTGCCGAACATCGTTGCCACCAGCCTGGAAAGCAGCCTGACCCCGACCGGCGGCACGAATCCCAATTACTGGTATTACGCAACGCGCCGGGAGCTTGACGCGCAGGGCGTTCCCACGACGAAAGAGTACGGCGCAACGGGAACAGCGGCGGCGATCAACTGGAACAACGTACCCGTTGCCGTTGCCTCGAGCCTCGCCGGAAATAATGAGGTGAAGGTCGTGATCGATCGCCTGTGCCAGGGTCCGGCCCCGGTCACCGACGTGCAGGGCAAATGCTTCGCCGACGCGCCGACCGGCGGCGGCACCAAAAAAGCCGGCGCGGTCGTTTTCAGCGGAACCACGACCGTGTATTACCGGGCCACGGTACGCGTATCCGGCCCGCGCAATACCGTCAGCATGGTGCAGGTGATACTAAGCCTTTAAACCGGAACGGGGGCGCATTCAAGTTCCGCCATCCCGTTTGATCCGGACCGATACACAAAGGAAACATCATGAACACGAACACGCGACAACGATACTGGCGCAAGGCGGTGGCCTTCGCCGTCATTTACAGCCTGATTCTCGGACAGACCGTGCAATCGGCCCAGGCCGCCTCGACCGACATCTCCGACGTGCCGATGGCTGTAAAAAATACGGCCGGGCCCAATATCATGTTTACTCTGGACGATTCAGGCTCGATGCAGTTCGAGGTTGTCCCGGAAAATAACGAAGTGTTTTTTTCGTTTCCCCGCCCGGACCCCTTATATGGAGCCGCGTGGGGGTACGGCAGCAGCTTCAGCTATGTCGCCCGATTCGATTCCGACAACCGATATGCCCGTTATTACCGCACGGCCAAATTCAACCGCCTGTATTATGACCCGGCGAAGCGCTACGTGCCATGGACCAACGCCAATCAAACATTGATGAGCAACGCCCCGGCCACAGGAGCCTGGCACAACCCGTACAACACCGGCGAGGGTACGCGCGATCTGACTGTCAATAACACCCAGACCGCCAGATGGGTCAACAATGACGGGGGCAACACGGGCATAACGTCCGTCACTTTCTACCCGGCCACCTACTTCACGTGGACGGGAACAGGCACATTGACCGGGCCCACCGACGGAAACAATACCGCCGGCAACTTCACAAAAATCGAGATCAAATCCGCGAATGCCCCGTTTCCCAAAGGGGCAGACCGCACGGACTGCGCCGGGTCCACTTGTACATATACCGAAGAAATCCAGAACTTCGCCAACTGGTACTCCTACTACCGATCGCGCATCCTCCTGTCGCGCGCCGGTGTCGGTCAGGCTTTCGCTGAAGTCGGCGATGAACCGAGAATTGGATTTGCCGCGATCAACAAAGGGTCCGCAACGATAGACGGTGTCGCAAGTCCAGGCACCGTCATCAGCGGGGTAAGAAAATTCGACACCACGGGCCGCACCAGTTTTTATGCGACTCTTTACGGACACGTCATGCCCTCCGCAGGCACACCGTTACGGACAGCATTGGATGATGTGGGGCAATATTTCCAGCGTACCGACAACAACGGACCGTGGGGCACCAGCCCCGGGGTGGGTGGAGGAACTCAGGCCTACTGCCGGCAAAACTATAACATTCTCATGACCGATGGCTACTGGACCGAAGGCACCAGTTATGACGCCAGGACCACCGCTGCAAGAGCTAACGTCGACAACAGCACCGGGCCCACCATTACCAACCATAATACCAATCCCAATCCGGCAACCTATCAGTATAGCCCCGCGAATCCTTACAGCGATTCCTATAGCAGCACACTGGCGGACGTCGCCATGTATTACTGGAATCGGGATTTGCGCCCCGACCTGGAAAACAAAGTCCGCACCAACAGCCTGGACCCGGCATTCTGGCAGCACCTGGTGAACATAACCGTCGGTCTTGGCGTGAGCGGAACTGTGTCGGATGCAGCGATCCAATCTGCCTTCACCAGCACCCCGCAAACCATCACCTGGCCCAACCCGGTCGGCTCCAATGCAGCCAAGGTCGATGATCTCGCCCACGCCGCCATCAACAGCCGCGGTGGTTTTCTTAACGCGGCCGACCCTGCAAACTTTGCCAGCGCCCTAAGAAGTTCCATCAACAACATTATCGGAAGAGATGCCGGTGCCGCGGCGGTCGCAGTGGCCAACGCCAACGTGATCGCCGGAGACAACGCGTCTTATGCTTCCAGCTACAACTCCGGCACCTGGACCGGCGATCTATCGGCCTATCCGGTTGATCTGGCCACAGGCCAACCCAATCTCAACGCGCCGATCTGGACCACGTCGGCCCAGGCTCAGTTGGATCTCAGAACCCCGGCCAGCCGGAAAATCGCCACCTACACCGGCACCACAGGCACCAGCCAGGGCATTCAGTTTCAGCCGACCACCGCGACCACCACGACGAAACTGAGCACAGCCCAGCAGACACTGCTCAACTCATCGACAACGCCACCCGGGCTTTCCGATGGCGCGGCGGTGGCAGCTTACCTGCGCGGCGACAGAAGCGGAGAAACTGCAGGAACCTACCGCTCCCGGGCCCACTTGCTGGGAGATATTATCAATGCCGAACCGGTGGTCGTACGGGAGCCCGTTGCCAATTATGGCGATACGGGTTACAGCGCTTTCAAGACAACCAATGCCAGCCGAACGAGGATCGTTTTGCAGGGCGCCAATGACGGCATGCTGCACGCTTTCAACACGGCGACCGGCGCCGAAGAATGGGCTTACGTGCCCAATCTGGTGATAAGTAACCTCAACAATCTGAGCCGCAAAAACGGCTTCACCCACAAATATTACGTTGACGGCACGCCGGTTTCGGGCGACGTCGATTTCAGCAAGACCGACGGCATTACCGGCAACCCGGCGGCCGACTGGCGCACCATCGTGGCGGGCGGCCTGGGCAAGGGCGGCCGCGGTTATTACGCGCTGGACGTAACCAGCACCACCGCTGCCGATGAAGCCGCGGTGGCCGGCAAAGTGCTGTGGGAATTTCCCAACAGCGCCACCAGTGCCACGGTCAGGGCAAACGTCGGCTACAGTTACGGCCGCCCGATCATCGTCAAGACCAAGGCCAGCGGGTGGGTGGTTCTGGTGACGTCGGGTTACAACAACGGCACCAATACCGGCGATTCCGGCGGCGACGGCCAGGGTTATCTGTTCGTGCTGAACGCGCGCACCGGCGCCCTGATCAAGGCCCTCGGCACCGGCGTCGGCAGCGTCACGGATCCGAGCGGGCTCGCGCATATCAGCGGCTACGTCGAAAGCAGCGACATCGACAATACCGTGGAATATGTTTACGGCGGCGACCTCAAGGGCAACGTGTGGCGCTTTGATCTGACCCATCTCTCCAACGTCAACCAGTGGAGCGTCACCAAACTCGCGACCCTGGTGGACGGCGCTGGCAATTTCCAGCCGGTCACCACCGAGCCGGAACTCGCCAGAGTCAATATCGGCAGCGGAGTGTACAAACGCTTTGTCTATGTCGGCACCGGCCTTTACCTGGGCGATACGGACATTTCCGGCGCCGCCGGGGCCAACGCCCACGCCAGCCAGACCCAGACCATGTACGGACTGGTGGACGATTTGAGCAACCCCGCGGGTTCCAGCCCGGTCATCACGCCGCTGCGGACCAGCCTGCAGCAGCAGACGTTTACGGTCAACGTCGGCGGCAGCCGCACCGCCAGCGCAACCGCCGTGGATTTCGTGACCAAAAAAGGCTGGTATATCGATCTGCCGTCCACCGGAGAACGGGCCAATACCCACCCCGCCCTGGCTTTAGGCGCTCTGGTCTTTACCTCCAATATCCCGAGCACCGATGCTTGTCTGCCGGGCGGCAGCAGCTTTTTCAACGTGCTCGATTACCAGACCGGAGGTTACCTGACCGGCTCAACGGTTTCCTGGTCCTCGATATCCCTTGGCGATACGCTGGCCAGCCGGGTGGTGTTGATCAAGCTTCCCAGCGGCGCGGTCATGGGCCTGGCCCGGAAATCGGACGCCTCCACCGTGACGGTAACGGTGCCGCTATCATCCAGCTCATCCGGTACCAAGCGCAAATCCTGGAGAGAGCTGATGTGAGGATAACGCCAGGAGTTTGTCGGACTTGGGTTCGACAAACTCCTAAAATGACAAGAACACCATAAGAGAAGGAGAAAAAATGAACTTCGTTCGGTTTCTGCTACCGATGCTGCTTCTGACGTTTGGGCCAAATGTGGTGTATGCACAAAGCAAGGACAAGCCCGACCAAACCCGCGGCAAGGCGGGCGACATTCGCCAGGCCGATCCTCGGCATGTGCAAGCACCGCCCGCAACCGCATCCGAACGCGCGCGTCAACGGCGCAGCGCCGAGGAGCAGGCGCGCGCGGAGCGCTTCCCTCCTAGGCCGCGCAGCAAGCTGCCGTAAAAGATATCGCTCAATTGTTCGCCGCCAGCCCCTTCGGCAAAGGGAACACGACTTTCTCCGGCGTGCCCTGGACTTCCTCGACGCGTTCCGCACCGAAGCTTTTCAATTTCTCGATCACCTGCCGCACCAGCACTTCGGGTGCCGATGCGCCGGCAGTAACGCCTATCCGGTTTTTTCCCGCCAGCCACTCGGGCTTGAGTTCCGACGCATTGTCGACCATGTAGGCGGCAACGCCCTGATTCTGCGCGACCTCGCGCAGGCGGTTGGAGTTCGAGCTGTTGGGCGAGCCCACCACGATCACCACGTCGCTCTGACCGGCGAGCGCTTTGACCGCGTCCTGGCGGTTCTGCGTCGCATAGCAGATATCGTCTTTCTTCGGCCCGATGATAGTGGGAAAGCGCTTTTTCAGAGCATCAATAGTGAGCCGCGCATCATCCACCGACAGCGTGGTTTGCGTCACGAAAGCGAGATTGTTCCCGTCCTTGACCTCGATCCGCGCGACATCTTCGGGGGTTTCGACCAGATACATGCCGCCCCGGCTCTGCCCCATCGTGCCCTCGACCTCGGGATGCCCTTTATGGCCGATCATGATGATCTCCCGGCCCTGCTCGCGCATTTTGGCGACCTCGACGTGCACCTTGGTCACCAGCGGGCAAGTGGCATCGAATACCTTGAGGCCGCGGGCTTCGGCCTCGCGCCGCACCGCCTGCGACACGCCGTGCGCGCTGAAGATCACGGTGTTGCCGGACGGCACCTCGGCGAGTTCTTCGACGAAGATCGCGCCCTTGGCCTTGAGATCGGACACCACGAATTTGTTGTGCACGACTTCGTGGCGCACGTAGATCGGCGCGCCGTGGATCGTGAGCGCGCGCTCGACGATCTCGATGGCGCGGTCGACACCGGCGCAGAAACCGCGGGGATTGGCTAACAAGACTTGCATGTCAGGATTATACAGCGAGCACGGGACTAAAAATTCGTGAGCAATAAGCAGTGAGCAATAAGCGGAAAAAACCTATGACCATTGCTAGTTTCCTGGGTACTACCCACTCACCGCTTACCGCTTACTGTTTTTTCTGATGCTGGCTCGGCCGGAACCCGTCCCAGATCAGCAATGCCGCGCCGCAGGTGATGGCCGAGTCGGCAACATTGAACGCCGGCCAGTGATAGCCATAGGCGTGAAAATCGAGAAAATCGACGACCGCGCCGAACAGAATGCGGTCGATGACGTTGCCGAGCGCCCCTGCCAGCACCAGGCTCAAGGCCAGGCTGAACAGCGCCTGCTGCCGGTATCGGCGCAGCAGGTAGATGATCCAGACCGAGGCCACGAGCGCGATGGTGATGAAGAAACCGCGCTGCCATCCCGAGGCGTCGGACAGGAAGCTGAATGCCGCGCCGCGGTTATAGACCAGCACCAGGTTGAAAAATGACGTGAGTTCGACGACCTTGTTGACAGTGAAGCTCTGCAGAATGGCGAATTTGCTGAGCTGGTCGGCCAGCATGATCCCGCCGGCAAGCGCAAGCCATTTTGCCATTACGCGTGGCGGCGGGGTTCGCCCGCCCCATACAGATTCGACACGCAGCGCGCGCAGAGTTCCGGATAACCGGGATTGCGTCCGACATCCTCGCGGTAATGCCAGCAACGATCGCACTTCGCGTGCGGGCTTGGCGCGACCTTGATGCGAACTTCGGGCAGCGCAGTGGCAATGGCGTCCGCAGGCACCGCGTCCGCGAGGAGCGCCTGCGAAGTGATGAACACGAACCTGAGGTCGTCGGCGAATGACCTGAGGAACTCCCGGCTCTCGCCGTTGGCAAAAAGCGCCACCTCTCCAGCCAGCGAAGAGCCGATCTTGCCCGCCACGCGCAATTCCTCCAGTTGCTTTTGCACATCGGAGCGCAGCGCGCGCAGTTTTTGCCAGCGCGTTCTCAACTCCTTTGCGTCACCCGGCAGGCCGAATTCGTACCAGGTCTGTTCGAACACGCTCGCTTCACCGCCGTTCAGCAGTTCCCATACCTCCTGCGCGGTGAAGGAAAGAATGGGCGCCATCAACCGCGTCAGGCTGTGCGTGATGTGATAGAGCGCATTCTGCGCCGAGCGCCGGGCGAGCGACGCCGCGGGTGCGGTGTAGAGTCGGTCTTTGAGGATGTCGAGATAAAAACCGCCCAGGTCCTCGGAGCAGAACATCTGCAGCTTCTGGGCGATCAGGTGAAACTCGTAGTTGCCGTAATGGCCCGGCGAACCGGGTTGTCTCACGCCGAGTTCGGAGGGTGCCAGCGCCTGCTGCAGGTCATGGGTCATGACCCAGGCGTAACGATCGATTTCCAGCCACTCGTCAACCGGCAGCTTGTCGCGCGTCACGTCGAAATCAGCGAGATTGGCCAGCAGAAACCGCAGGGTGTTGCGGATGCGGCGATACGACTCGACCACGCGCTTGAGGATTTCCTTCGAAATCGACAGCTCGCCGGAATAATCGGTCATGGCGACCCACAGCCGCAGGATATCGGCCCCCAGTTCGTCCATCACTTTTTGGGGCGCGATCACGTTACCCTTGGACTTGCTCATCTTGTGGCCCTGGCCATCCACAACGAAGCCGTGGGTAAGCAATCCGTCGTACGGCGCGCGGCTGTCGATCGCGCACGCGGTCAGGAGCGACGACTGGAACCAGCCGCGGTGCTGGTCGGAGCCTTCGAGATAAAGATCCGCGGGAAAACCCAGGTCCTCGCGATGGCGCAGGACGCTGGCATGCGTGGTGCCGGAGTCGAACCACACGTCGAGCGTATCCGGTATCTTGCGATAATCCCTGGCATCGGCGCCGAGCAACTCGGATTCCTCGAGTTTGAACCACGCCTCGATGCCGCCCTGCTCGACGCGTTTTGCAACCTGCTCGATCAATTCGAGCGTGCGCGGATGCAACTCGCCGGTTTCGCGATGCACGAACAACGCCATCGGCACGCCCCAGTTGCGCTGGCGCGATACGCACCAGTCGGGGCGGGTCTTGATCATGCTCTCGAGCCGGGCGCGACCCCACGACGGAAAGAATGCGGTGGCGTCCACCGCCCTCGTCGCGATGTCCCGCAAGGTTTCATTCATCCTGCCGCCTTCATCCTGCCGCCTTCCGAGGTCCATGCCGATGAACCACTGGCTGGTGGCGCGGAAAATGACCGGCGTCTTGTGGCGCCAGCAGTGCGGATAACTGTGCTGCAGTTTCTCGTGATGCAGCAGCCGCTCGTTGCTTTTCAGCGTTTCGATCACGGCGTCGTTCGCCTTCCATACCGACAGCCCGCCGAAGAGCGGCGTTTTGGCGTAGAACCTGCCGTCGTCACCGACGGGATTTTCCACCGGCAGCTTGTATTTTGCGCCCACCACATAGTCTTCGAGACCATGCGCCGGCGCGGTGTGCACCAGCCCGGTGCCGGCGTCGAGCGTCACATGATCGCCGATGATGATGGGCACCTGCTTGTCATAGAACGGATGACGCAGCTTGAGATGTTCTAAAGCAGCACCCTTGACGGTAGCAACGACACCCTTCACTTCCAGCCCATAGCGTTTGAGACAAACCTCGACAAGCTCCTCCGCCAGAATCAGAATCCCTGCGGCGGTATTCACCAGCGCATAATTGAATTCCGGATGCACGCTGACCGCCTCGTTTGCCGGTAGCGTCCACGGCGTCGTGGTCCAGATGACCGCATATGCCGGACCGTCGAACTGCTTGACGCCGGCAGCCTGCACAAGCTGTGCCATATCCGCCACCGCGAACGCGACGTCGATCGCCGGTGAAGTGCGGTCTTCGTATTCGACCTCGGCCTCGGCCAGCGCCGAGCCGCAGTCCACGCACCAGTGCACGGGCTTGCTGCCCCGATAGAGGTAGCCGCGCTCATGGATTTTCCCGAGCGCGCGGATGATGTCGGCCTCGGTCCTGAAATCCATGGTGAGATACGGCCGTTCCCAGTCGCCGAATACGCCCAGGCGGATAAAATCCTTTTTCTGGCGCTCGACCTGTTCCGCCGCGAACGCGCGGCACAGTTCCCGCACCTTGTCGGCGACAATGTTCTTGCCGTGCAGCTTCTCGATCTGATGCTCGATCGGCAGGCCGTGGCAGTCCCAGCCCGGCACATAAGGCGCGTCGAAACCCGACAGCGTCTTGCTCTTGACGATCATGTCCTTGAGGATCTTGTTGACGGCATGGCCGATGTGGATGTCGCCGTTGGCATAGGGCGGGCCGTCGTGCAGGACGAATTTCGGCCGCCCGCGGCCAGCCGTGCGGATACGCTGGTAGAACTTGCGCTCCTGCCAGTTCTTCAGCATCAGCGGCTCGCGCTTGGCGAGATCGCCGCGCATCGGGAACGGCGTATCGGGAAGATTCAGTGTTTTCTTGTAATCAGCCATGAGCAATAAACCTTCGAAACCGCAGATGAACGCAGATGAACGCAGATAGACGCCGATAACATCAAAAGCAGATAGCCACAGAGATCACAGAGAAAAGACGGGGACGAGACCGGGCTCTTGCATCGGTTTTGCTCTGTGAACTCCGTATACCCATCAAGGGGGTGTTGAAAAGAATTCTCTGTGGCCAGGTTTTTTGCAGTTGTTCTCATCCGCGTTCATCGGCGTTTATCGGCGGTTCCATTGAGCTTTTCCTTGGTGTCTTGGCGGCTAAAAAACGCTTTTGCGTTCTCGACATCGAGCGCGATCTGGCGCGTGAGCGTTACCAGATCGGCGTATTTTTCCTCGTCGCGCAGCTTGTGCAGAAAATCGACGCGCACATGTCTGCCGTACAAATCGCCGTCGAAATCGAACACATGCACTTCCAGCACCGGCGGCCCCTGCGGCTTGACCGTCGGGCGTATGCCCAGGCTCGCCACGCCGCGCAGCGGGTGTTCGGCAACGCCGGCCAGCTCGACGACAAAAATTCCGTTCAACGGCGGACGATTGTGCTTCATCTGCATGTTCGCCGTCGGAAAACCGAGTTTCCGTCCTACGCCATCGCCCCGTACCACGCGCCCGCTGATGCTGTACGGCCGGCCGAGCAGCCGGTCGGCATAACCGAGATTGCCTGCCGCCAACGCATTACGCACCGCGCTGCTCGAGACGCGCTCGCCGTCGAGCGTAACGCTGGCCAGGGCTTCGACTTCGAAACCGAAACGGGATGCCGCCTGCTTCAGCATCACGAAATCGCCCGCCCGCCGCGCGCCGAAGCGGAAATCATCGCCTACCTGCAGCCAGCGCACGCCCAGTCCCTTGACCAGGGTGCGCTCGATGAAGTCCTGGGCTGTGTGCCGCGCAAATTCGTAATTGAAGCGGCATACGACTGTGCGCTCGATACCATGCGCTGCAATCAGTTCGAGCTTCTCACGCAGCGACGTCAACCGGGTCGGCGCCTGGTCAGGTGCAAAGAATTCGCGCGGATGCGGCTCGAACGTCATCACGCACGACGGAACGCCATGGCGCGCGGCGGCTTCGCGCAACCTCGCCAGCATGGCCTGGTGACCGAGATGAACGCCGTCGAAATTGCCGATGGTCAGCGCGATGGGGGTGTCCGCAGCGACCGGGATGCTGCGTGTGATACGCATACGAACCCAAGTTAAAAGCTTGAATTGTAGCGTGTTTTACTGTGCCTGGGCTAGCAGCCTGTCAGACTGGGCCCCGTTTACCGGAACGCGTAGCGTTAGTGCTTTTCATTTTAGGAGTTTGTCGAACCCCAGTCCGACAAACTCCTAGGCGAATGCGGTCAGCGACGGAGGAATTTGAGCCTCATGATGCGGCGGCCAGCGCCGGGGACGCGCCCGCGATGGCAGCAATTTCCCGTGCCGCGGCGAAGACTTCACCGAGCATGATCAAAGCCGGGCCGCTGAGTGCAAGCCCGGCAGCCTGCGGCAGTTCGGACAAAGTAAGCGCAAAACGGCGCTCCTGAGGCAAGGAGGCGTTTTCCACGATAACGGCCGGCGTAGCGGCAGGCACACCGGCGGCCAACAGTGCCGCGGCGATCTCAGCCGCCTGCCCCACTCCCATATAGATCACGGCAGTGTCGGCCTGGGCAACGCTTGCCGCCCAGTTGTTCGCCGCCTCGCCGGCCCCGACACGCGCCGTCACGAACGTCACGCTGCGGGCAATGCCACGCTGAGTGAGAGAAACACCCAAATCGGCGCTTGCCGCGAGCGCTGCAGTCACGCCCGGAATGACTTCGTAGTCAATGCCGGCGGCCCGAAGCGCGGCGATTTCTTCCTGAGCACGGCCGAACAGCATCGGGTCGCCGCCCTTGAGGCGCACCACGGTATTGAACTTGCGCGCGGCGTCCACCAGGCGCTTGTTAATGAAGCGTTGTGCCGTCGAATGTTTGCCGCAGCGTTTGCCGACCGCGATTTTTTCCGCGTTCTGCGCGAGCAGCAAGGTGTCCGGGTGCACCAGGGCATCGTGAAACACCACGTCGGCGCGCTTGAGTATTTCCGCAGCGCGCAGCGTGATGAGATCCGGCGCCCCCGGTCCCGCCCCCACCAGATAGACCTTGCCGGGAATGCTTCGCGTTTCCCGAGGAGTTTGACCGAACTTCATTTCAGTTTCATTTTCCGACTTCGAGTGGTCTTCCTTAAGGAATTCGTCGGTCAGACGAATTCCTAAGACCATTCCATGCCGTCCGGTGACGCCAGGATCCGGCGCCGGAACAGCGGCTGCTGCTGATCGACTGCCGTCTGGTAAGCCTCGCTGAAATCGTCGAACGCGGAAAGCGCCGCCTGCGGGTCCTGGTCCGCGCGCAGATCGAAAGCATCGAAGCCACAGCGGGAAAGATAGGGTAACTGGTCGCGCAGCACGTCGCCGATGGCGCGCAATTCACCGCGCCAGCCATAGCGTTCGCGCAGCAGCCGTCCCAGCGAATAACCGCGGCCGTCGGTGAATTGCGGGAAGTGAACCGCCACGACGCCGAAGTTTTTCAGGTCTTCCGCGATCAGCGCCAACTCATCGTCACCGTCCAGCCATACGCCCAGCCGTCCGGGGCGCGGCAGCAGCACGTTGCGCTGATCCAGCCACACCGCCAGCGACACGATGATGTCGCCGGATTCGGGAATCAGCGGCGCACTGCCGTCAGCCCGCGGCTTAAGCAGCTGCCAGCTGTCGGTCACGACTTTGCGATGTCTTATGATTGAAGCCATACACATGCTCCTTGAAAGGCTCGATGCCGATGCGCCGCACCACGTCGATGAAGCGTTCTGCATCGCTGTCACGCCGCGCGAGATAGACTTCGATCAGCCTCTCGATCACGTCCGGTACCTCGGCCTGGGACACCGAAGGTCCCAGCACCTTGCCCAGCGATGCATCGTTGCCCTGCGCACCGCCGATGGAAATCTGGTAGTACTCGGCGCCCTGCTTGTCGACGCCGAGAATTCCGATGTGGCCGATGTGATGGTGGCCGCACGAGTTCATGCAGCCGGAAATGTTGAGATCGAGCTCGCCGATGTCATGCAGATAGTCGAGGTCGTCGAAGCGTCGCTGGATCGCCTCAGCCACCGGAATGGACTTGGCATTGGCCAGCGAGCAAAAGTCGCCGCCAGGGCAGGCAATGATGTTAGTCAGCAGCCCGATGTTGGGCGTCGCCAGTCCCAGCGCCTTCGCTTCCTGCCATAGCGCGTAGAGGTCGGATTGCCGCACATCGGCAAGAATCAGGTTCTGCTCGTGGGACACCCGCAACTCACCGAAGCTGTAGCGGTCGGCAAGGTCCGCCATTGCATCCATCTGCCCGGCTGTGGCATCGCCGGGCGGCACACCCGTCTTCTTAAGCGACAGCGTGACGGCCGCATAGCCCGGCACCTTGTGGGGATGCACATTGCGCCGCGCCCAGTTGCCGAATCCCCTGTCACCTTCCAGCGCCAGAGTGTAGCCCGGTGCGATCGGATCCGGTTTCTGGTAGCCCGGGCGGGTGAAGCGGCGCTCGATGCGCCGGATTTCCTCTGCGATCAGCGTGGCCGGACCCTCCTTGAGGTGGGCCCACTCTTCCTCCACTTTCTGCCGGAACGCCTCGGGAGTGAGTTCCTTCACCAGGATCTTGATGCGCGCCTTGTACTTGTTGTCGCGGCGGCCATAGCGGTTGTAGACGCGCAGGATGGCATCGAGGTAGGTCAGCAGATGCTGCCACGGCAGAAACTCCCGGACCACGACGCCGATGATGGGCGTGCGCCCGAGGCCGCCGCCGGCCAGCACACGAAAACCCACATTGCCCGCCGCGTCCCGCCGCGCCTGCAGGCCGATGTCATGCACTTGCACTGCGGCGCGATCCTGCTCGCTGCCGGAAACCGCAATCTTGAACTTGCGCGGCAGATAGGCGAATTCGGGGTGGAAGGTCGACCACTGGCGGATGATCTCGCACCACACCAGGGGATCGACGATCTCGTCGGGCGCGATACCGGCGAAATGGTCCGTGGTCGTGTTGCGTATGCAGTTGCCGCTGGTCTGGATCGCATGCATCTGCACCGTGGCAAGCTTGGCCAGGATATCGGGCACGTCTTCCAGCTTGGGCCAGTTGAACTGAATGTTCTGGCGCGTACTGAAGTGGCCGTAGCCCCGGTCCCAGGTGCGAGCGATGTAAGCAAGCGCTCGCACCTGGCGCGAGGACAGCAGGCCATAGGGAATGGCGACCCGCAGCATGGGCGCATGGCGCTGAATATAAAGACCATTCTGCAGCCTGAGCGGACGGAAGTCATCCTCGGACAATGCTCCCGCCAGGAAGCGGCGGGTCTGATCCCGGAATTGGGCTACCCGCTCGTCTACCAGCCGCTGGTCGATTTCGTCGTAGAGGTACACCTTGCCTGCTCCGGAAATAGATCTTGGATGGCATGGTAGCAACGCTTACTTATATCTCAAAAGACTATTATGTTACACTGTAATAACTAATAATTCTTTATTAGCAAGTATATGAAATTACAGCAATTACGCTTTTTATGCGAAGTGGCGCGACGCGGCCTGAACGTTTCAGAGGCTGCCGAAGCGCTGCACACTTCGCAACCCGGCGTGAGCAAGCAGATCCGTCTGCTGGAAGAAGAACTGGGGGTCAAGATCCTGGTGCGTCACGGCAAGCGCGTAACAGAAGTCACCGAACCGGGCCGCATCATTCTCGGCATCGCCGAGCGCATCCTGCACGATGCCGACAATTTGAAGAAAGTTGGCAGTGATTTCAGCGAGGAAGGCAGTGGTTCGCTGACGATAGCCACCACTCACACCCAGGCGCGCTATGCCTTGCCACCGGTAATCAGCCGCTTTATCCAGCGCTATCCCAAGGTCAGGCTTTCCCTGCGCGAGGGCAGCCCGCAGCAGATCCTGGAACTGATGAATACGGGGGCCGCAGACATCGCGATCACCACTGAAGCCCAGGAACTGTATCAGGACCTGGTGACACTACCGTGCTACCAGTGGAATCGCTGCGTGATCACGCCGCTCGGTCATCCGCTGCTCAAACAACAGAAACTGACGATCGAGAACATCGCCCGTTATCCGATCATCACTTACGACTTCGCTTTCACCAGCGGCTCGCCGATCAAGCGCGCCTTCGACGCGCGCGGCATCAAGCCCAACGTCTCGCTGACGGCGATCGATGCCGACGTGATCAAGGCCTATGTCGAAATGGGGATGGGCATAGGCATACTCGCCAAGATGGCGTTCGATCCGGCGCGCGATCACGGGCTGCGGCTGGTCGACGCCAGCCATCTGTTCGAGGCCAGCACCACGCGCATCGGCATTCGCCGCAATGCCTACTTGCGCGGCTACATCTATGACTTCATAGAGATGTTTGCGCCCCACCTGACGCGTACCGTGGTCGAAAAAACCATGCGTGGCGGCGGCGCCGATTACGAACTGTGAACGGCTAGTGTCCCGAGTCGCTAGTTCGTTGATCAATCCGTCGTCGTTCCGGAAGCCCCCGCATGGCAAAAGTGTCGAAATCGGCGTCAGACGCGAAGCAAACCGCAGCCAGGTTGGACACCTGGCGAGGATTTGCGACAAAGTATGGCGCCGATTCTCGGCATCTTTTGTTCAGCGAATTAGCGACTCGGGACACTAGCGTCCGGGAAACAACGCCGTCAGCCGCTCCTCGACTTCGCGGGCGCCCCAATCGAGTTCGCCGCTCGCGCTGTAGTGGATAGGGTTATTCCGCCGCCCACTTCACGAAGTCGCGCAGTCTGAATCCGAGCAGCCACAGTGTTGCAAAATAGGTCGCCGCGCCCAGCACGACAAGCCAGGCCAGGCGCGCGACACGCGACGCCGCACCGGCGGCGAGCCAAACGGTCGCGACATCGTTAGCGATCCACAGCACCGCCGCCATCGCATAAACCGCGAGCGCGAGCTTGAACAGAAAAACCGCCCATCCGGGCTGCGGCGTGTAGATGGCATGCCGGCGCAGCTGATAATAAAGCAGCGCGGCGTTGAGGCAGGCGCCCAGCCCAATGGCGAGCGCAAGGCCCGCATGCCCGAGCGGCCAGATGAAAATGAAGTTCATCACCTGCGTGGCAAACAGAGTGACGATGGCGATCCTGACCGGCGTCCTGATGTTCTGCCGGGCGTAGAATCCCGGCGCCAGCACTTTCACCAGGATCAGCCCGGCCAGGCCGATGCTGTAGGCGATCACCGCGCTGCGGGTATTGAAGACGTCGGTCGCGGTAAACGCCCCGTAGTGAAACAGCGTCGTGATCAGCGGCACCGCGAGCAGCGCCAGCGCCACCGCCGCGGGCACCGCCAGCACCAGCGTCAGGCGCAAGCCCCAGTCGAGCAATTTCGAATATTCATCAGATGAGCGATTCGCATAATGTTTGGAAAGGCTGGGCAGCAGGATCGTGCCGAGCGCGGCGCCGAGCATGCCGGCCGGAAATTCCATCAGGCGGTCGGCATAATAGAGCCAGGACACGCTGCCGGTGACCAGAAACGATGCGAAGATGGTATTGATCAGCAGGCTCACCTGACTGATCGATACGCCGAACACCGCCGGTCCCATCTGGCGCATGACGCGCCACACGCCTTTATTCTTGAGATCGAGTCTGAAGCGCGGCAGCAGCCTGAGCCGCGACAGGAACGGCACCTGAAACAGCAGTTGCAGCACGCCGCCGAAAAATACCGCCCATGCCAGCGCCATCACCGGGGGATCGAAATAAGGCACCGCCCACAGCGCGAAAGCAATGAACGACAGGTTGAGCAGCACCGGCGTGAACGCCGGCACCGAAAAACGGCTGTAGGTGTTGAGAATGCCGCCCGCAAGCGAAGTCAGCGAGATGAACAGGATGTAAGGAAAGGTCACGCGCAGCAGGTCGATCGTGAGATCGAATTTCTCGGGCGTCGCGGCAAAACCGGGCGCGCTGACATAGATAATGAGGGGAGCGGCAATGATGCCGATCAGCGTAACGACGAACAGCACCAGCCCGAGCAGCCCGGCGACATGATCGACCAGCAGGTGCGTCTCCTGTTCGCCGCGCTGGTGCTTGTACTCGGCCAGTATCGGCACGAAGGCCTGGGAAAACGCGCCCTCGGCGAAAAGACGCCGCAGCAGATTGGGGATTTTGAATGCCACGAAGAAGGCATCGGTGGCGAGCCCCGCGCCGAACACGCGCGCGATCACTGCATCGCGTATGAACCCCAGAATGCGCGAAATGAGCGTCATGCTGCTCACCGTCGCCAAAGCCTTGAGTAAATTCATTTTTTTATATGGCACCCCGGGACAAAGAGCGACTGCAACAGCAGCAACACGGAGCCAGTAGCCTGTCGCGAGCCAACATCGCGAGCCAGTAGCCTGTCGCAACAGTAGCCTTGCCTATCAGCGTGTAAGCGCGTAACATTCAGCCCTTTTTCCGATTCAAAATCCGGAGTTTACATGGCCAACATTGCATCAGCCAGAAAACGCGCTCGCCAAAGCGAAAAACAAAGGCAGCATAACGCCAGCCTACGTTCCGAATTGCGCAGCGCGGTAAAGAGCGTAAGGAAAGCCGTCGAAGCCGGCGACAAGAATGCGGCTAAAACCGTGTTTCAGCAAGCCGTCAGCACCATCGACTCGATCGCCGACAAGAAAATCGTCCACAAGAACAAGGCTGCCCGCCACAAGAGCCGCCTGGCTGCAGCCCTCAAGGCCATGGCTTAAGAAGACCGGGCTAGGAGGTTGTCGGACTTGGGTCCGACAACCTCCTAAAATGAAAAACACTAAAGCTACGCGTTCCGGTGAATGGGGCCCAGTCCGACAGGCTGCTAGCGCGCAGCGGAATTCGTGCCGCTGCTGCCTCGCCCGCGTTGCGGCCCCTGTTCCGGCCGTTTTCTCTTGCGGCCCGCCCGCAACTCAAGCCCGTTGTCGCGGACGAACCCCATCGTTAAAAAGGCGCAATTTACGCCGTCTTGCCCATGAAAATTTCGCTTGCATGACGGGCACTTGTGAGTTGAGAATAGGGTTTTACCAGTAGACGGCGGCGCAGGCCGCCGTATTGTTTTCAGGGTTGCACACGCTATGTCGCACGTGATGAATACATACAACCGCCTCCCCGTCGCTTTCGAGCGCGGCGAAGGCGCCTGGCTGTGGGACACCCGGGGCAAGCGCTACCTCGACGCGCTCGCCGGCATTGCCGTGTGCGGCATCGGCCACAGCCATCCGAAGCTGACGGCGGTGTTGCGCGACCAGGTCGGCAAGCTCGTCCACACCTCCAACCTTTACGGCATAACGCTGCAGGAACAACTCGCCGACCGGCTCGCCGCGATCTCGGGCATGGACAACGTTTTCTTCTGCAACTCGGGCTGCGAGGCCAACGAGGCCGCGATCAAACTCGCGCGCTACTACGGGCACCAGAAAAAGATCGAGTCGCCGGCCATCGTGGTGCTGGAAAAAGCCTTCCACGGCCGCACCATCGCCACGCTCTCCGCCACCGGCAGCCGCAAGGTGCAGGCCGGTTTCGAACCGCTGGTCGCCGGTTTCGTGCGCGTGCCGTTCGACGACCTCGAAGCAGTGAAGCGCGTCGCCGAAAACAACCGCAGCGTGGTCGCCGTGCTGGTCGAACTGATCCAGGGCGAGGGCGGCATCAATGTCTGCGGGGCGGATTATCTCAAGGGCCTGCGCGAGATCTGCGACGCACACGGCTGGCTGCTCATGCTCGACGAAGTGCAAAGCGGCACCGGCCGCACCGGCGCCTGGTTTGCGTTCCAGCATTCCGGCGTCATGCCCGACGTGGTGACGCTCGCCAAGGGGCTGGGCAACGGCGTGCCGATCGGCGCCTGCCTCGCCGCGGGCGCGGCAGCGGGCCTGTTCAAGCCCGGCAGCCACGGCTCGACCTTCGGCGGCAATCCGCTGGTGTGCGCCGCCGCGCTGGCAACGCTCGCCATCATCGAGGAAGAAGGCCTGATGAAAAACGCGGTGGAAATCGGCGATTTCATCCGCGCCGGCTTCGCCGAACGGCTCGCCGGCAATCCCGGCGTCAGGGACATCCGCGGCAAGGGCCTGCTGATTGGCATCGAACTCGCGCACCCCTGCGGCGATCTGGTGCAGCAGGCGCTCGACATAGGATTGCTGATCAACGTTACCGCCGACAACGTCGTCCGGCTGCTGCCGCCGCTCAACTTCACGCGCGAACAGGCCGGGCTGGTCATCGACATGCTGGCGCCGTTGATCCTCGATTTCCTGTCCAGACAGCCCGCGCCACAGCCCGTCGCTCAGCCCGCCTAAGGAGTTTGTCGAACCCTAAGTCCGACAAACTCCTAGGCGCTACTTAACTTACCGCAGGCCGCGCCTCATGCAAGAAGCCAGGCATTATCTTCAGTTCCGGGATTTTACCCGCGAAGAGTACGCCCATATCTTCGAGCGCGCGCGCTGGATCAAGGACAAGTTCAAGCGCTACGAGCCGTACCTGCCGCTGCACGACCGCACGCTGGCGATGATCTTCGAGAAGCACTCGACCCGCACCCGGGTTTCCTTCGAGGCCGGCATGCTGCAAATGGGCGGCACGGTGATCAACCTCTCCTCGCGCGACACGCAGATGGGGCGCGGCGAGCCGATCGAAGACGTCGCGCGCGTCATCACGCGCATGGTCGACATCGTCATGATCCGCACCTTCGAGCAGGACATCATCGAGCGCTTTGCCGCGTACTCGAGGGTGCCGGTGATCAACGGCCTCACCAACGAGTACCACCCGTGCCAGATCCTGGCCGACATCTACACCTTCATCGAGCACCGCGGCGGCATCGCGGGCAAGACGGTGGCGTGGATCGGCGACTCGAACAATGTCTGCAATACCTGGCTGCAGGCGGCGGAAGTGCTCGATTTCAACGTGCATGTCTCCACGCCGCCCGGCTACGAAGTCGAGCCCGAGCGCGCCGGCCTTTACGGCACCGAGCATTACGAGGAATTCACCGACCCAATGCAAGCGGTAAAAGACGCACACCTCATCAACACCGACGACTGCACCAGAATGGGCTTCGAAGCAGACAACGAAGAGAGAAAACGAGA
>CAYIRZ010000002.1:10239-42952 GCA_964365845.1 uncultured Streptomycetaceae bacterium | reverse complement strand
CCGGTACGCGATAGTTCGGCATTCATCACGATTCTTGAAATGCGGCCGTTTCCATTATCGAATAGCCTGTTTATCTGCCCAAGCAGCCTGTCGGACTTGGCCCCCATTCACCGGAACGGGTACGCAATCGCGATAATCACGCTATCGTAGCGCAGGCGACCCGCCTGCATATAAGCCGGAGCAGACGGGGTCGTCTGCGCTACCACTCATTTTGAAACGCGCTCTAAGTCTGCGCAGCAACAAGCCGCGGATTTAAGTGCTGCTTCGACTGACCCCTGAAACACAGCAAAAATGGCTTCCTGCTGATGGCCTGCGCGACGCAGAATGATTGCGGCCAAAGATTCTGACCTGCATGCTGCCCGCGCGCTAAAATACCCCGAAATCACCCACTCGATTTGCTGGAGATCCAAGCAAATCTTGGACATTGCCATGCCATTATTTAAAAAACTAAATCAATCTGAATTTATCGAGCTTGCCTATCTTAAGGGTTGGGCAAGCGGGAAACCGGAAATCAAGATCGAGACGCTACCCAAGGTGTCTTTTTATTCGATGGGCAAGAGGGATAGTCACCCTTCGGTTGAGGTGCGGACCGCATCGAGTATTTTGGTGACCCTTCCCGAGGTTGTGATACAAGGGTCGAGCTTCGGCCTGATTTACGAAGACAAGATCATTCCCGGCGGACTGGCGCATTCGCCCGTCTGGATGTCTTCCGAATTCATTGACGCTGGCAACGGCTTCTATCAGTACACCGTTAAAAAACTGGTCGCCATAGACGATACGAATCCATGCCTCCTGGGCTTCATCTGTCACTGGGGGCATTTTTTTATCGATGCGCTCGACAGGCTCCTGAAATATCAGGAACTAAATCTGCTCGACAGGCTTATGCTGGTAGCCGACCCCGATTTTCTTGATCTCCATCCCCAGGTCGACGCAACATTCGCGGTTCCGCAAGTCACGCAATTGATGCGGCTGCTGGGAATAAGACTGGACCCCTCACGCGTATTCCCGGTATTGAAGACCCACGATTACGTTGTTTCAAATATGGTCACTTGCACTCTTGAGGCACAAAAGCCGGCAATCTCGTCGGGAAATTTCGTCAAGCTGAGGGAGCGGGTGCTGGGACATGTTGACCGGATAGATGACGATAAAAAAAGCCTGGTATTCGTGGGGCGTTCCGAGGTTACAAAGCGTTTGATCCTGAACCAGGATACGCTGTGCCGATATCTGGAGCAGGCCAAAGGCTGCAGGGTAATATTTCCGGAACACCTGTCTCTCGACGAGGCTATCAATATTTTCAGCTCCGCCTCAAGAGTGATTCTTCCCGTGGGTTCGGCCAAGTTCAATTTGATATTCTGCAGGCCCGGCACCAAAGTTATTTGCATCACCCCGATGGGGTATACCAGCTCGAAAAGCGGTCTGGTCATGATGATTCGTCATATGTGCCACGCGCTAGGCCTGATCCTGGCATTTTATGAATGCGAGATAGAGCGCGCTCCGATTTTATTGAATTCTAATTTACTGATCAGCAAGTCGGACATTCGCAGGATCCTTGCCGAATTTGATGATTTGAGCTGAGCGCGCGGCGATAAAAACTGTCCGGAATCATTTCATCCCCCACTTTTCATGTCGTTCTTGATGATCTCGAAGCCGGCCTGCAGCGCTTTTTCGATACGCGCTTTTTCCCTGGCCGCGCTGTCGTCGGTCCACTCCCAAAAGCCGCGCTTCGTTTTCATGCCGAGGCGGCCCTTGTCCACCATGTCTTTAATGAGGGAAGGATAAGCCGGCTCGCTGTGAAGGTGGGGGTAGAGCGCGGTGCCCACGAGGTAATTCGTGTCCCACCCGGACATTTCCTTCTGCATGATGGGTCCGCAGGCGATGAAGCGAAAACCGAAGCCGAAGCGCACCGCGGTATCCACGTCTTCGGGCGAAACGACGCCATCGGCGATCAGATACAGCGCCTCGCGCATCATGGCGTGCTGGATGCGGTTGCCGACGAAGCCGGGCACGTCCTTCTTCACCCATATGGGGGCCTTGCCGAGATCCTTCATGAGCGCGCACAGGCCCTCGGCGATGTTCGGATCGGTGGCGTCGCCGCTGACGACTTCCACCAGGGGCACGAGATGCGCGGGCATGAAGAAGTGCGTGCCGGCGACGCGATTGCGGGTCTTGAGCGATTTTCCGATCTCGCTGATGGGGAAATTCGAGGTATTGCTCGTCAATGGAATGTCGGGACGCGCCAGGGCTTCAATTTGGGCGAACAGTTTTTGTTTCAGCGCGAGGTCCTCGGTCGCGGCCTCGATCACGAGGTCGACGTCTTTCCAGGCAATGTCTTCCAGCCTGGAATAGGTCTTGACGCTGCCGGCCCGGGCCGCGCTGGCGCCGAGTTTCTTCAGGCCGGCCGCTATCCTTGCGGGCAGCGCATCGCGTGTTTTCTGCGATGGGCTCATCACGTGCACGTTCCAGCCGCCGGCGGCGAACATGATCGCGATGTCTCCACCCATGATGCCGCCGCCGATGACCGCTATGCTGGATTTCCTGTCTGACATGTTCGACTCCGTTATTGAGTTTTACGTAAATGAATGACATTCAGTTACGTCTCGAATCTCCCCTCTCCTCGCGGGAGAGGGGTCGGGGGTGAGGGATTGAGCGTGTCGCGCAGTTAAGAAAAGCTCAATGGTTTGCCCGCGTGGCGGTCCACTTCTCTTCGCCGGCGTTGTTGGGCAGCTTGATCACGCCTTTGATGGTGTTGCCCGTAACACGACCAACGAAGTCGCGCTGCACGGTGTTATTGAGGCCGGAAATCTCAATAAGCGAGAAGGTGAGCTGGTCGCCCTGCAGCTTGCCGTTGCGGAACTGGGCCGTCTTGTTGTCGATTTTGGCCAGCCCCTCGACCTGTTGGAAATGCTGGCGCAGCGTGATCTCGTAATTGCGCGAACCGCTCCATTGCCAGGTGCCCTCGACTTTTGCCGGCACTATCCAAAGATAAGCCGTGCGGCTCTCGACCGATTCGATCTGATCGGGCTGCCAGTCGTCCATGCTGAAAGCATGCGATACCAGGCGCGTGCCGGGCTTCATGTTGAGCAGGATCGGCCGCAGCTTGAGGTTGAGCTGGGGCAGCAGGTACATGGTGATCACCGTTGCTTTGCTGAAATCCGTTGAAAAAATATCGGCTTTCATGAACTCGGCGCGTCCGGCCACGCCTTCCTTTTCGGCGTTGCGTTTCGACAGCTCGACCATGTCCGGGTTGTACTCGATGCCGAGCGCCCTCACGCCGAATTTCTTGGCGGCAGTGATCACGGTGCGGCCATCGCCGGAGCCGAGATCGATCACGTAATCGCTGGGGGTCACCTTGGCCATTTGCAGCATGCGTTCGACCAGGGCCTGCGGCGTGGGCACCCAGATGACATCCTTGCCCTCCTGGCCGACGACCGGCTCGAATTCCTTCTTGGTTTGCGCGTACGTCGTTCCGCTTGCAAAAACGCCGGCTACGGCAAAAAACAGGGCCGCAACGACGACCGGCGCATGACGCCATCTGAACTGCATAATGATCTCCCGTGGTGGTTGCAAGACTGGTGGCCGCTAATTATGCCTCAACGCGGTTTGATGCGTCCGTCGAGCGTTGCCCCGCCGGCAACGAGTTCGGCGATCTCGCTGTCGGAATAACCGATCTCGCGCAGGATCTCGATGCTCTGCTCGCCGAGCTTGGGCGCCGGGTTCCATTCGCGGCGCGTACCGCACGACCATTTGTTCGGCAGCCGCATGCTGCGTATCCTGCCTTCGGTCGGATGGTCCTTCAATTCGAAAAAGCCGGTGTCCCGCAGATGCGGATCATCGAGCAGACTGTCGAGCGTGTGATACGGCATGGCCGGCACATCGCCGCGGTCGAAGATCTCGAGCCACTCCGCGGTAGTCCGGATTTTTAGCGCGTCCGTCCGGATCTGGAAGTAGTCGTTTACGTTGGCAAAGCGCGCCTGTACGCTCGAGAAGCGCGGATCGGCCTTCAGTTCAGGCCGGCCGATCGCGTCAAAGAAGGCGAACGCCTGGTCGTTGGTGTTCGCCGAGATGCAGATCCAGCCGTCCTTGGTGGCGATCGGCTTGGCGAGCGGATCGAGCAGACGCGGATCGCCCGTCCCGCCGAGAGGCGGCTCGAAAGTCTTCAGGTACATGTGCTCTTCGAGCACGAACTTGACCAGGTTCTCGAACATCGGGATTTCGATCGCGCAGCCTTCGCCGGTCTGCGTACGCCGGTAGAGCGCCATCGTGATCATCTGCACCGCGATCATCCCGACGACCTTGTCCGCGACCACCATGGGCACGTAGCGGGGTTCGCCGGCCGCGCGATGATGCAGCGCGGCCATGCCGCCCGCGCCCTGGATGATGGAGTCGTACGCCGGTTTGTCGCGGTAGCGGCCGTCCTGGCCGAAACCGAACATGCCGCAGTAGATGATATTCGGATTGACCGCGCGCACGTCGTCGTAAGCGAGCTTGAGCCGCGCCATTGCCGGTGGCCGCACGTTCCACACCAGCACGTCGGCGCGTTCGATCAGTTTCATCAGCGCGGCGTGGCCGGCCGGTTGCTTCAGGTCAAGCACGATGGAGCGCTTGTTGCGGTTGAGATGCAGAAACTTGGCGCCCATGCCCGGGGTGACCGACTTGCCGTTCATGGTGCGCACCAGGTCTCCGGCCGTGCTCTCGACCTTGATGACTTCAGCGCCGTGGTCGGCCATTATCTGGGTGGCGAGCGGTCCGACCACGACCGACGTCATGTCGACGATGCGTATGCCTTCGAGAGGTCCACCGGCCATGGCCGCTTACCTGAATTCCGCTTCAGCGCTCAGCGCCAGTGCGCCATCGTTATCGACAACCCACAACTTCGCGGTCTTATTGTCGGGCGCGGGCTCGCCGCAGATCGTCAGCGGCCGGTTGACGAACATCGGCCTGACGTTGCGCGAGGAAATGCAGGTGATCGGCGTGGAGGCGTGGGTGCGGGCGAGTTCGAATACGAGCAGCGTGGTGAGCCCGCCGTTCATCACCAGATCGGGATAGCCTTCGGTTTGGGTGACGTAGGGATAGTCGTAGTGGATGCGGTGGCCGTTGAAGGTGAGCGCCGAATAGCGGAACAACAGCACCGGGTCGGGCGTTACCGTTCTTGTCCATACCGCAATTCCGGGCGCTTTCTGCGGCGGGGGCGGCGGGGCATTGGGGTCGGGATCGGCGCGATAGACGATGTCCTGTTCCTCGGTGATCGCCAGACCGCGCGGGCTCGTGATGTCGGTCTTGACCGTCACGAACACCATTTCGCCGCTGCGGCCCTGCTTGACGGTCACGTCCTTGATTGTCGATTCGCGCTGTACCTCGTCGCCGACACGCAGCGGCTCGTGAAAGGTGATGCGTTTGCCGGCGAACATGCGGCGCGGCAGCGGCACCGGCGGCAGGAAATCGCCGCGCTGGGGATGGCCGTCGGGCCCGATCTGAGAGTGGCGCACGATACGCGGAAACAGTATGGCGTGCCAGCCGACCGGCAGCGGGTCGCCGATTTTCGGCATGGGATCGTTGCGGTCGAGCGTGGCGGCGAGGCGGTGCACGGCCGGAATCGTCACGTAATCGACGTCCGTCTCGCGCTGCCCGATCCATTCCTTGAGTTTTTCCAGGTCTTGGGTCATGCGTTCACCTTCAAAACATTTTTATTCAGCCTTGGCTCCGGAGTCCTTCACCGCCTTGCCCCATTTGGCAATCTCGGCCTTGATGAAGGCGGCGTATTCCTTGCGCGTGCTTCCCACCGGTGTAAATGCAAGTGTGGCGAGGCGCTCTTTGACGTCCGGCGCCTGCAGGATGCGCAGGATCTCCCGATTGAGCTTGTCGAGGATGGCCTCGGGCGTTTTTACTGGGGCCACGATGCCGATCCAGCCTACGGCTTCGAAACCCGGATAACCCGATTCGGCGATGGTCGGCAGTTCGGGCAAGAACGGTGAACGATGGAGCGTGCCGATGCCGAGCCCGCGCAGCTTGCCCGATTTGATATGGGGCAGCACCGCGGGGATGGCGTCGAACATCACCGGCACCTGCCCGGCCATCAACTCGGCGTGCGCCGCTGGGCTGCCCTTGAAGGGAATATGGTTGAGCTTGATGCCCGCCGCCGACATGAACATTTCCATGGTCAGGTGGCTGGTCGAGCCGCTGCCGAGCGAGGCAAAGTTGATCTGGCCGGGCTTGGCCTTGGCCGCGGCCACCAATTCCTTGACCGACTTCGCGGCGAACGAAGGATTGGTCACCAGCGTTTGCGGGGTAAGCGCGATGTTGGCGATCGGCGCGAAGTCCCTGATCGCGTCGTAGGGGAGCTTGCTGTAGAGCGTGGGATTGATACCGAAGGCCGACGACACGCCCATGGTCAGCGTGTAACCGTCGGGCGCGGCCCTCGCCCCGATTTCGGTGCCGACGATGCCGCCCGCGCCGGGACGGTTATCGATCACCACCGGCTGGCCCCAGGCTTCGGTGAGCTTCTGGCCAATGACGCGGGCCAGGATATCCGTCGAGGTGCCCGGCGTGAACTGCGCGATGATGCGGATTGGCCGGCTCGGGTAGTTCTGGGCCGCGGTCAGGAGCGGCACGGCAGCGAAAGCGATGCCGCCGGCGAGAATAAATACTAATCTATTGTTTTTAAACATAATTTCTCCATATAACCGGCGCGTTCAAACAGTAGCGATAGGGTTCACCGGGGAACCGACCGCGCCCGGCGGGCGTTGTTTCCAACGTGGAGTCATCCGGCCACCTTGAGTTTTTCAGCCTTTCATCGCCGCGAGCGTTTTCGCTTCGCGCGCCTTGATCGCCTCGTAGCGCTTCAACAGCTTCTCGGCGCGCACGATGATCGGGATGTCGATCATCTTGCCGTCGAGTGAGAACGAAGCGCGGCCGGTTTTCGCTGCCTCGTCATTCAGCCGGATCACTTTGCGCGCGTACTCCACCTCCTCGGCGGTCGGCGTGTATTCCTCGTTGACGATGGCGACCTGCCCGGGGTGGATGCAGCCGGCGCCCATGAAGCCGAAGTCGCGCGAGCGGCGCACCATTTTTCGGAACTTGTCCCAATCGCCGAAACCCGCGACGCTGTCGACGAAGCCGAGCGGCATGATGCCGGCGGCGTTGGCGGCGATGATCATGTGCTGCTTGGGATAGAACAGCGCTTCCCCGGTGGGCTGCATGTTGCAATCGAGCGCGAAGTCTTCGCCGCCGATGTTGCAGGCAACGATGCGGCTGCTCGCGCGCACGATCTCGTGGATGCGGAAGAACGCATCGGCGGTCTCGATCATGGTGATGAACTGGGTGTGCCCGACCGCCATGCCGCGCTTTTCCTCGAGTTCGGTGACCAGGTCGTCGAGCAGGCGCACATGAGACGCGCTGTCGATCTTGGTGCAGGCGATGCCGTCGACATCGGGGCCGATGGCATGCTCGAGATCGCGCACCGCGAGCGACAGCGGCTGGTTGATGCGCACCACGACATCCGCGCCCCCGCGCCGCACTTTGGCGGCGGCTTTTTCGACCAGCTTGCGTGCATGGGCTTTCTCCGCGGGCGGCACGCTGTCTTCCAGGTCGAGCTGGATCACGTCGGCGCCGCGCGTGTGCGCCTTGTCGACGTACTTGTCGACGTTGACCGGCACATACATGAGCGAGCGCCACACGGGCAGATTGCGTTTCATTGGTCTTCCTTATTCGTTGGGGAAGTATTCTCGCACGCAATGCCCGAGGCGAGCAGTTGCGCGTAGGCGGCCGCGTCCACGCCGAGCTCGCCGAGCAGCGCCCGGTTGTGCTCGCCCAGGCGCGGGGCGGGCGTGCGGATGGATCCCGGCGTGCCCGACAGCCGCGGCACCACGTGATGCATGGGAAAAGCGCCCATGTCGGGATCGGGGTAGTCGGCGATGAGTTCGCGTTCAAGAACATGCGGGTCTTCGACGATTTGCGAAATGTCGTAGATCGGACCGATCGTGACCTCGACTCGTTCGAAAAACGCCACATTTTCCGCCTGGGTGCGCCCGGCGACAAACGCGCCGATGATGGCATCGAGTTGTTCCGCATGCTTTACGCGCTCGGCGTTGGTGCGGTAGCGTGGATCGTCGATGAGGTCGGGCCGGCCGATCGAGCGGAAAACCCGCTCGGCCATTTTCTGCGTCGAGGCCGACAAACCGACGTACAGCCCGTCTTTGCAGCGATAGGCATTGCGCGGACCGGAGTTGGTCGAGCGGCTGCCGGTGCGCACCTTCACCTTGCCCGTCAGCCGGTAATTGGCAGCCTGGGGCCCCAGCACGGCGAACACCGGATCGAGCAGCGGCAGGTCGATTACCTGGCCGCCTCCGCCGTTTATTTCTACCTCGCGCAGCGCGATCATGACGGCAGCCGCGCCATAAAGACCGGCGTAAGAGTCGGCCATATACATCGGCGGCAACACCGGCTCGCGGTCGGCAAAGCCGTTCATGGATGCGAAACCCGACATGCCCTCGACCAGCGTGCCGACCCCGGGGCGGCGGCGGTACGGCCCGTCCTGGCCCCAGCCGGAGATGCGCACGACGACCAGCTTGGGGTTACGCTCGAAAAGTATTTCTGGTGCGAGGCCCATATCCTCAAGTGTCCCCGGGCGAAAGCTTTCGACGAATATTGCCGCCGTTGGTATAAGACGCGCGAGCAACTCGCGCGCCTCGGGCTTGCGCAGCTCCAGTCCCAGGCTTTTTTTGTTGCGCGAGTAAAGCTTCCAGTTGGTCGGCACGCCGTTGGTCTGCCAGGCGCGCAGGGTGTCGCCTGCCGGCGGCTCGACTTTGATCACCTCGGCGCCAAAATCGCCGAGCACCTGCGTCAGCGTGTTGCCGGCGACCAGACGCGACAGGTCGAGCACACGCACACCGGCGAGCGTTCCCTTGGCGCCGGGCTCGTAGGATTTTTTGGGTATCGCGCGCATCACTCGGACTTGATGTTGGCGTCCTTGATCACTTTGCTCCACTTCGCGATCTCGCTCTTGACCATCGCGCTGAAGGCCTCCGCGGTCATCGGCGACGGCTCGGCGCCAAAATCGGCGAACTGCTTTTTCATCGCGTCGGTGGCAAGCGCCTTGCGGATTTCCGCGTTGAGCCTGTCGATGACGGGTTTCGGCGTCTTGATCGGGGCGAATACACCCCACCACAGCGAAACGTCATAACCCGGCACGCCGGACTCCGCAACCGTCGGCAGCTCGGGCATGAAAGACGAGCGCTGGGCCGTGCTCACCGCCAGCGCGCGCAACCGGCCCGCTTTCATCTGGGCTGAAACCGAGGGCAGGCTTACCAGCAGCACCTGAACCTCGCCACTGATGAGGTCGATGAGGGCGGGCGCCATTCCCTTGTGAGGGATGTGGGCCATGTTGATTTTGGCGGCTGCCATGAGCACCTCGGTGCCCAGGTGATTGATGCCGCCGATGCCGGACGAGGTGAAGTTGAGCTGTCCGGGCCTGGCGCGGGCGAGCGCGATCAACTCCTTCATGGTTTTTGCGGGGAGCGTGGGATGCACCACATAAACCAAAGGGCCTTTGCCCAGCATGGTAATGCCCGCGATGTCGTTGACGGGATCGAACGGCAGTTTCGGCTGCAGCGCCGCGCCGGTCGTGAACGAGGTCGATGTAATGTAAATCGTGTGGCCGTCGGGCGGCGACTTGGCCATGATGTCGGCGGCGATCATCTGATTCGCCCCCGGGCGGTTGTCCACCACCACCGACTGGCCCAACGTTTCGTTGAGACGCTGGCCGACCGCGCGCGCGAACAGGTCATTGCTCCCGCCGGGCGGAGCGCCCACCAGGAAGCGGATAGCCTTGGACGGGAAAGCCGGCTGCGCCGCGACGTGCGGCGCGGCAAGCGCCAGCGCAGCGGCACACAGCGCCGGAGCCCACGGCAGGCCGTGCGCAGGGAGAAGACTCCTTGCGCGCGACATCAGGGCGTATATGCGGATTAACATGAGATTCTTCCTCCGAAGAATGAGTTCCGAATGCCGTGCCCAAGATGCTTAGCGCGTATCGGTACCGCTCCCGAGCTGCTTTTCGATCAGCCGGATTTCGTTCTTGAGCATGGTGGCGAGCTCGGCGACGCGTTTATCGTTCATGCGGCTTGAAATCGTCGATACCGAAAGCGAAGCGAATGCCACGCTGCCCTGGTTCCGCAGCGCCACGCCGATCGAGCGCACCCCGGCGAGGGAAGGCGCATCCCGCACCGCGTAACCGAGCTTCTGCGCGCGCCGCACCTGCGCGGTCAGGCTGCCGGCAGTCAGGCCGTATTCCGGCAGACGCGCGGCATTGGCTTCAATGGTATGGCGGATTTCCTCTTCCGACAACGCGCCGAGTATTGCCACGCTGCCGGTGCCGACGCCGAGCGGGCGGCGCATGCCGATTTCGAGCGTGAAGGTCTTGATCGGGAAAGCGCCTTCGCGCCGGTCGATGCATACCGCATCGAGCCCGCTGCGCTGCGTCAGGAATGCAGTGTCGCCGGTGGCTTCCGCGATGCGCGTCAACGCGGGATGGCAGATTTCTTTCAGGTTGTAGCGCGGCGCGGCGGTGAGTCCCAGCTCGAACACCATGGAACCGAGGAAATAGCGGTGGGAATCGGGGTCCTGCTGCACTATGTTTTCCGCCGCAAGGCACTTCAGCATGCGATGCACGGTAGGGCGCTGCAGACCGGTGCGGGTTGCAAGGTCAAGCAGGCGCGAACCGCCGCGATTGTGCGCGGCAATCTCGCGCAGCAGGAGCAATGCGCGTTCTATGCTTTGGGTGCCGGAGAGGCCGCCCGGCCCGGCGGAAGTTTGTCGTGGCATATGAGTCCGGATCGTGAGATAGACCCATGATTATGCCATTGCCGCCGGATTAGCGGAATGTCTTCCCTCATGCTATCGTTTTGGTAGGAGTTTGTCGGACTTAGCCCCGACAAACTCCTAAAATGAAAGCACTAACGCTACGGGTTCCGGCGAATGGAGCCAAGTCCGACAGGCTGCTAGGGCGAATAGCCCATATCGTGGAATATCATTTCAACCTTCGGGCGAGTGCCGGCTGGTGCGCCCGTATGCGCATTGGACAGGCGTACCAGTGGCTGGCGCGATAACATACACGGGAATGCGGGCGGCATGGCCCTTTTTTGCAGAGCCATCGTAAGGAGTGCGGCAAATGACTGATCCAGCTTCCGGAGCGGTATCCCGGCTTGCGTCGGCGGGCGCGCGTTTCCGTGCCGCCGTGGCGGCGGAAAAGCCGCTGCAGATCATCGGCACGATCAATGCCTACCACGCGCGCCTGGCCGAACGCACGGGCTATCGCGCCATCTATCTTTCGGGCGGCGGCGTGGCCGCGGGATCGCTGGGGCTGCCCGATCTTGGCATCAGCAACCTTGATGACGTGCTCACCGACGTGCGACGCATCACCGATGTGTGCGACCTGCCGTTGCTGGTCGATGTCGATACCGGCTTCGGCTCGAGCGCGTTCAATATCGCGCGCACCGTGAAATCGCTGATCAAATTCGGCGCGGCGGCGATGCATATCGAGGACCAGGTCGGCGCCAAACGCTGCGGTCACCGCCCCAACAAGGAACTGGTATCGCAGCAGGAGATGGTCGACCGCATCAAGGCGGCGGTCGATGCCAAGACCGATCGCGATTTCGTGGTGATGGCGCGCACCGACGCGCTTGCGGTCGAAGGGTTGCAGGCGGCGGTCGACCGCGCCTGCGCCTGTGTCGAGGCCGGGGCCGACATGATTTTCCCGGAAGCGATTACCGAGCTTGCGATGTATAGGAAATTCGCGGACGCGGTGAAAGTGCCTATCCTGGCCAATCTCACCGAGTTCGGCGCCACGCCGCTGTTCACGACTCAGGAGCTGGCAGGCGTCAACGTTGCGATGGTGCTTTATCCGCTGTCGGCGTTCCGCGCGATGAATGCGGCGGCGCTCAAGGTCTACCAGACCCTGCGCAAGGAAGGCACGCAGAAGAACGTGCTCGATATCATGCAGACGCGCAGCGATCTCTATGACTTCCTGGACTATCACGCGTACGAGCAGAAGCTCGACCAGTTGTTCGCCAAGGGCAAGAAAAAGTAAAACCTGCTCGAATTGGGAATACAACAACGTATGGGCTTGAGGTGATCCGCTCCAGGCGCTGAGACTCTTGACTTTGGCGCGACATTAGCTAAACTTAGCTAATCGAAAAATCGTTGACAGGATTCCCCGATGAAACAAGTCAATATCCACGAGGCGAAGACCGGGCTATCGAAGCTGGTCGAGCGCGCCGAAGCAGGCGAGGACATTGTGATCGCCCGCGCGGGCAGGCCCGTTGCCAAGCTCGTGGCACTGACGAAGTCCCACGCGCCGCGCCGGTTGGGGCTGCTCGACGGAAAATTCAAAATCCCGGACGACTTCAACAAGCCCCTGCCTGCGTCCGTGCTGCGCGCGTTCGAGGGCGGCAAATAGTGCGATTGCTGGTCGACACGCACCTGCTGCTATGGGCAGCGGCGAGCAGCAGCCAATTGCCGCGCGGGGCGCGGGCGCTGATTGAGGACCCCGCCAACGAGGTTTACTACAGCGCGGCAAGCATCTGGGAGATCGCCATCAAGGGCGCGCTGAGGCGCAAGGATTTCCGCGTCGACGTGCCGGCCTTGCTGGCGGCCTTGCCGCGGATGGGTTTCGTCGAGCTTCCCGTGACTGGCGCGCATGCGGCGCGAGTGGTGCAGCTTGCGAACATCCATCGCGACCCGTTCGACCGGCTGCTCGTTGCGCAAAGCGTCGTGGAGCCGCTTACGTTGTTGACCAACGACGCGCTGCTCGCGCGATACTGGGATGGTATTCGCGTCGTTTAGCGATCGAGCACACCGCATCGCCAGCGCAAATAGGGCGGCGCGCACTCCTGGCGGGAAACGCCAGGCGGGTATTGGGGCAGACTTATATTTACGCTGGCGTAGACTTATCGAATACAAGGGTTATGTAAACCCTATGTTTTGACCCCTACGTTTCCTTATTGACTAAGTCCATGGACTAAGTCACAATATAAATTGTCGATTTGGAGGGTCAATCCCATGCTGATTAACGTACATGACGCAAAAACACAATTTTCCAAACTACTGGAGCAAGCGCACGCAGGTCAAGAAATCATTCTGGCCAAAGCGGGCAAGCCGTATGCACGCATGATGCCGCTCGCTCCCGCCGCGCCGAAACGCCAGCGCGGGCGCGTGAAGGGCATCATCGACGACGCGTTCTTTGATCCGCTACCCGATGCAGAGCTTAACGCTTGGGAAGGCCGTTGAAGCTTTTGCTCGACACGCACGCGCTGCTGTGGTGGTGGAAAGACGATCCGCGCCTTTCAAAACGTGCCGCGACAGCCATCGCCGATGATGCCAATACCGTGCTCGTCAGCGCGGCAAGCGCTTGGGAAATCGCGACCAAACATCGCATTGGCAAGCTGCCTGGTGCCGAGAGCGCGGTCCGTGAGTTCAACGAACTCATCGTCGCCGACGGCTTCAGCCACCTCGCCGTCTCATACCAGCACGCGCTCAAGGCAGGTGGGTTCCATATCGAGCATCGCGACCCATTCGACCGCATGCTCGCCGCACAATCCATCATCGAAGGCGCTACGCTCGTCACCGACGACGCCACAATGAAATTGTTTCGCGTAAAGTGTTTTTGGTAGGGGCGGCGAGCGCTGCCCCTGTTGGCGTAGACTTATCGCATAACAAGTAAAAGCGCGAAACGTGAAACGTGCCTCTCTCTCCCCCCATCTACCGGGGGAGAGCCAGCGTAGCGAGCGAGGGGGCCGAGTCGGGGTGAGGGGGTTCACTCTTCACCCTTCACCCTTCACCCTTCACTCAATCCGGAGGATTGTAATGACCGGCATGCTGCTGTCGCAGGGATTCGCCGCCAATTACGGCGACAGGCTTGCCGCCGCCGCGCGGCAGGCTGGACTCCAAACCGACATCGTCCACCTTCCCGACGATCCCCGAGGCCGGCTTTCAGCCGCGGATTGCGAGCGTATCGGGATCGCCTATCTCACGCGCGATATCCGCTTCTCGGAGCATTATCACGGTTTTGGCGCCGCGGTCGCCGCCGCCCGCAATCTCAAATGGGTGCATTTCGTCAGCACCGGCATCGATCAGCATCCTTTCCTGCCGGCGTTGATCGAGCGCGGTGTCAGGCTCACCACCTCGGCCGGCACTAACGGCGAGCCGGTGGCGCAGACCGCGATTTGCGGCCTGCTGATGCTCGCGCGCGGATTTCCGCGCTGGATAGACGCGCAACGCCGCCGCGCCTGGGAGCCGATGCGCGGCTCCGCGGTACCCAGGGATCTGCGCGGGCAAACCGTCTCCGTCATCGGGCTGGGGACGATAGGGGCGACCGTGGCGCGCTTCTGCCAGGCACTGGGAATGCACGTCATCGGCGTGCGCCGGCGTCCCATGCAGTCCGGCGATCCGGTCGATGAAATGCATACGCTCGCGGCGCTGCCCGAAGTGTTGCCGCGCTGCGACTGGCTGGTGCTCGCCTGTCCGCTCACCGCCGCAACGCGGCATCTCGTCAATGCCGGGACCCTTGCCTTATTGCCCAAGGGCGCCCATATCATCAATGTTGCACGCGGCGGTGTTGCCGACCAGCAAGCGCTGACCGATGCGTTGCAAAGCGGGCATCTTGGCGGCGCTTACCTCGACGTGTTCGAAAAGGAGCCGCTGCCGTCCGATTCGCCGTTGTGGGATTTGCCCAATGTGCTCGTCACGCCGCATAACGCTTCGGCCTCGGCCGGCAACGAGCACCGTGCCGCTGAAGTGTTTCTCACCAATCTGGCCAGGTGGGCGCGGGGCGAGACGCTGCTGAACGAACGCTCCGCTTAGGAGTTTGTCGGACTTAGCCCCGACGAACTCCTGAAATGAAAAAAACTAAATGATTCCGGGGTTTTAATCTCGTTAATCCTGTTAATCCTGTCCATTCTGAGGGGTTCTTGCGGGGGCGCCGTAAGTATATAATATACAGTCCCTTTTTCGGTTTCCGTCCCATGCAGCTTTTCGCTTTCGGCATCAATCACCAGACCGCCCCGCTCGCGGTGCGCGAGCAGGTGGTTTTTCACGCCGAAAATCTGGTGCAGGCGCTGCGTGACCTGGTCGATCGCCAGCCGGTAAAAGAGGCGGCGATTATTTCGACCTGCAATCGCACCGAGGTCTACTGTAATACCGATGTCCCGGGGCTGGTGGTCGACTGGCTTGCCGGTTATCACCGGCTCAAGCCCCAGCAGCTCGAGCCGTATCTGTATCAACTGCCGCAGGAAAAGGCAGTGAAGCACGCGTTTCGCGTCGCGAGCGGCCTCGATTCCATGGTGCTGGGCGAGCCGCAGATTCTCGGCCAGTTCAAGAATGCGGTGCGTACCGCGACCGCCGCCGGCACTCTGGGCTTCCTGCTCAACAAGCTGTTCCAGCGCACCTTCTCGGTCGCCAAGGCGGTGCGCAGCGAAACCGACATCGGCGCCAGCACGATATCGATGGCTTCTGCCGCGGTACAGCTTGCGCAGCGCATCTACCCCAGCATCGCCGGGCAGAACATGCTGTTCATCGGCGCCGGCGAGATGATCGAACTCTGCGCCACGCATTTTGCCGCCCACCATCCGCGGCACATGACTTTCGCCAACCGCACGCCGGAACGCGCGCAGCAGCTTGCCGATCGTTTTCTCGGCCGCACCATCACGCTCAACGATCTGCCGGCGCAACTGGCGCTTCACGACATCGTCGTATGCTGTACCGCCAGTCCCCTGCCCATCATCGGCAAAGGCGTTACCGAAAGCGCTTTAAAGGCGCGCAAACACCGCCCGATCCTGATGTTCGATCTGGCCGTGCCGCGCGACATCGAGAGCGAGGTCGGCACGCTCGACGACGTATTTATTTATACCGTCGACGACCTCGGCAAGATTGCGCGCACCGGCCTGGATATTCGCCAGAATGCGGTTTCCCAGGCGGAAGTGATTATCGAAAACCAGGTGACGGATTTCATGCACTGGCTCGGCAACCGCGAACTGGTGCCGACCATCCGCGCGTTGCGCGACACCGCCGAGCGTTCGCGCCGCCACGAACTGGAGCGCGCGGTGCGCCGGCTGTCCAAGGGCGAGGATCCGCAGCGGGTGATCGAATATTTGTCTCACGCGCTTACCAATAAACTGCTGCATGCCCCGACCCATGCGCTTAATTACGCCAGCGAAGAGGAGCGCGAGCAACTGGCCGAGGTATTGCGGCGGGTCTACCAGATCCCGCGTCCGGAATGAAACAGGGTACCGGTCTTACATGAAGCAGAGTATCGCCGCCAAGCTGGCGCAGCTGTCGGATCGTCTCGAGGAAATCAACCACTTCCTGAATTCCGAACAAGCGACTGCCAACATGGAACATTACCGCAAAATTACGCGCGAGCACGCGGAAATCGCGCCGGTGGTCGAACTCTACAACGCGTATCGCGGCCGCGAGCGGGACATTCAAACGGCCCAGGATATGGCGGGTGACCCGGCGCTGCGCGAATTTGCGGAAGCGGAAATCCGCGAAGCGCGCGAGCATCTGGAGAAAATCGAAGCCGCGCTGCAAAAGCAGCTTCTGCCCAAGGACCCCAACGACGACCGCAACATTTTCCTGGAAATTCGCGCGGGCACCGGCGGTGACGAATCGGCATTGTTCGCGGGCGAGCTGTTCCGCATGTACTCGCGATTCGCCGAGCGCAGCGGCTGGCAGGTCGAAGTGATCTCGCAAAGTCCGGGCGAGATGGGGGGCTACAAGGAGATCATTGCCAGGATCATCGGTCGTGGCGCCTATTCCAAGCTCAAGTTCGAATCCGGCGGGCACCGCGTGCAGCGCGTGCCGGTGACCGAGACGCAGGGCCGCATCCACACTTCGGCATGCACCGTGGCGGTGATGCCGGAAGCCGATGAAGTGGCCGAAGTGGTGTTGAATCCCTCGGAGTTGAGAATAGACACCTTCCGCGCTTCCGGCGCCGGCGGCCAGCATATCAACAAGACCGATTCCGCGATTCGCGTGACGCATCTGCCGACCGGCATTGTCGTCGAATGTCAGGACGACCGCTCGCAGCACAAGAACAAGGCGCGCGCGCTGGCCGTGCTCGCGGCCCGGATCAAGGACAAGCAGTTGCGCGAGCAGCAGGCGAAGACGGCCGCCACCCGCAAGTCATTGATCGGCAGCGGCGACCGCTCCGAGCGCATCCGCACCTACAATTTTCCGCAAGGGCGCGTCACGGACCATCGCATCAACCTCACGCTCTACAAGATCGCGCAGATCATGGACGGCGATCTCGATGCGCTTAACGAAGCGCTCTCCGCCGAACACCAGGCCGAACTACTCGCCCAGCTCGCGGAAGAGACACAGTCGGCGTGAGCGAAGCCGCCCGGTTCGCCTGACGCTTTCGCACGAGGCCCTCCTTGCAGGCCGTTTACTTCGCCGTGCTTGCTGCCGCCCTGTTTGGCTCGGCGCTCGTGACCACTCAATCCGGCTTGAAGCACATGATAGAAGAAGAGAAAAGCAAGTGGCGGCCACCAGCATAGCTGAGATTCTGAAAACGGCGCGCATCGACCTGCTCGATGCGCGTGTTTTGCTGCAGGCGGTATTGGGGGTAACCCACGCGTTCCTGGCCACGCATCCCGGGCATGCCGTTGCCGGCGATCAGCTCGATCGCTATCTGGCGCTGGTTGCGCGCCGCGCCGCTGGAGAGCCGGTCGCATATCTTACCGGCGGGCGCGAATTTTTCAGCCTCGATTTCAAGGTTACGCCGGCGGTGCTCATTCCGCGGCCTGAAACCGAATTGCTGGTCGAACTGGCGCTCGAGCGTATCCCGCGGCAAGCGCCCTGCCGCGTGCTCGATCTCGGCACCGGCAGCGGTTGCGTTGCGATCAGCATCGCCAAACACCGTCCGCATGCCCGGGTAACGGCGACCGACCGTACGCCGGACGCGATTGCAATCGCGGCGGAGAATGCGCGCACGCTCGGTGTGCATAACATCGATTTCGCGCGGAGCGACTGGTTCGCGGCGATCGCTGGCGAGCGCTACGATGCCATCGTTTCCAATCCGCCTTATATTGCACAGGACGATCCGCATCTGGGCCAAGGCGATCTGCGCTTCGAACCGCGGAATGCGCTGGCCGCTGGCCCGGACGGACTGGACTGCATACGGGTAATTGTTACCCAGGCAAACAACCATCTTGGCAGTGGCGGGTGGCTGATGTTCGAGCACGGCTATGACCAGGCCGAGCGCTGCCGGGCGCTGCTGGATGCCGCGGGGTTCGCAGAGGTGTTCTCGCGGCGCGATCTGGCCGGCATAGAACGGGTCAGTGGTGGGTATGCGGCAGGCTCTTGACGAGCGACCAGCTATGCCGCTAAACTAATACCCGACAGATACAGTCAGGTAATCGGAGAAAATATGAGTATTCAAGACGTTATAAAAGACCAAGTCACCCAGCACCGGGTTGTGTTGTATATGAAAGGCTCGCCTGATTTTCCGCAGTGCGGATTTTCGGCCAATGTCGTGAGCATTCTGCGCGGCTGTGGCGTCAACGAATTTTTCTCGGTCAACGTGCTCGAGGAACCGGAAATCCGCCAGGGCATCAAGGAATTTGCCAACTGGCCGACCATTCCGCAGCTTTATGTCAATGGCGAGTTCGTCGGCGGCTCGGATATTCTGACCGAGATGCACAAGAGCGGTGAATTGAAGAAAATGCTGCAGGGCTGAATTCAATCCTGAGGTAGGTATAGGCGGCCGGCAGATATGCCGGCCGTTTTGCTTTGGTGCGCCCGCCGCCCCCTTGCTGTAAGCGTATAAAGTAAGTTAAATCATGGTGTAAGGCTAAATTATGCAAGCGCTTGCATAACGGGTTAAAGCGCGTATAATGACGCTCGGCGCAGCGCGCTGGCGTGAGCCGGCGGGCATGGTTTGAAGCAGGGTCGAGCCGGGGTACGGGTAAAATATCCCATCCGCATGTCATAAACTTCATTCCGAATTCAGAGGGGGTCGCATGAACACGATGGCAGACACAAAAAATCTCGCAAAAAGTTCTGTGGCAGGCGGAAAAGTTCGCATGACGCCCAGCGAAGCTTTTGTCGAAACGCTGGTGGCGCAAGGCGTCAAGGACAGCTTCGGCATCGTCGGCTCTGCCTATATGGACGCCCACGATCTGTTTCCGCTCGCCGGCATTCGTTTCATCTCCGTCGCCCACGAGCAGAACGCCGCGCACATGGCGGACGGCTATTCGCGCGTCACGGGAAAACACGGGGTGTGCATCGCGCAAAACGGCCCCGGCATCACCAATTTCGTGACCGGCATCGCCGCGGCCTACTGGGCGCATTCGCCGGTGGTGGCGATCACGCCCGAGTCGGGCAGCCTGACCATGGGCTTGGGCGGCTTCCAGGAAACCGAGCAGTTGCCGATTTTCTCCAAGATCACCAAATGGCAGGTACAGGTCAATTCGCCGCTGCGCATGGCCGAGCTCACCTCGCGCGCGTTCGACATTGCCATGGCCGAGCGCGGACCGGTGCAGATCAATATTCCGCGCGATTATTTCTATGGCGAGGGCGATTACGATATCCCGCAGCCGCAGCGCATCGAACGCTCAGGCGGCGGCCCGGAGTCGCTCGAGGCCGCGGCGCGCATACTCGCCAAGGCCAGGTTCCCGGTCATCCTTTCCGGTGGCGGCGTGGTGATGGCGAACGGCATCAAGGAATGCACGGCGCTTGCGGAATACCTGACTGCGCCGGTGGTGAATTCGTATCTGCATAATGATTCGTTCCCTGCCAGCCACCCGCTGGCCTGCGGTCCGCTCGGTTATCAGGGCTCGAAAGCGGCGATGAAGCTGATCGAGCGCGCCGACGTCGTGCTGGCGCTGGGCAGCCGCCTGGGGCCGTTCGGCACGCTGCCGCAACACGGGCTGGATTACTGGCCGAAAAACGCCAAGATCATCCAGGTCGATGCCGATCCGCGCATGCTGGGCCTGGTCAAGAAAGTGTCGATCGGCATTTGCGGGGATGCGCGGCTCGCCGCGGTCGAATTGCTCGCCCGGCTCAAGGCGCAGAGCAAAATGACCCCGAACAAAGCGCGGCTGGCCGAGATCCGGAAGGAGACGGCGGCATGGAAGGAGGAACTCGCCAACTGGCCGTCACCCAATACCAAGGGCCGAATCGGACCACGGCAGGCTTTGGCTGCCTTGGCCCGCGCCATGCCCAAAAATGCCATGGTGTCGACCGATATCGGCAACGTGTGTTCGGTGGCGAACAGCTATCTGCATTTCGAATCGGCGCCCTCGTTTCTGGCGGCGATGAGCTTCGGCAACTGCGGCTACGCCTATCCCGCGGCTATCGGCGCCAAGGTCGGCCGCCCCGACCGGCCTGCGATTGCCTATGTCGGCGACGGCGCATGGGGCATGAGCCTCAATGAGGTGATGACCTGCGTGCGTGAAAACATTCCGGCGGTCGCAGTGGTGTTCAACAACGGCCAGTGGGGCGCGGAGAAGAAAAACCAGGTCGATTATTTCAACAATCGTTTCCTTGGAACCAATCTCAAGAACCCGAATTTTGCCGATGTGGCGGAAGCGATGGGCGCCAACGGCATCACCGTCGAGCATGTCGATGAGGTGGGCGACGCGCTGCGCGGCGCGGTCAAATCCAACAAGCCCACGGTCATCAACATGATGCTGACGCAGGAACTGGGCGACCCGTTCCGTCGCGATGCCTTCCGGCAACCCAAACGGCTGTTGGCGAAGTATAAAAAGTTCAGCGCCAAGGGCGTATAACGTTTTGCGTATCGGTAAAAAAGCCGGCCTTGGAGCTGGCTTTTTTATTGCCTGCCACGTGCTTGCGACGGATACCCGGAGTTGTTAGGCTCAACCTTGCCCATTCCCGTCCCTTGATACCGTGAAGAAAAATACGCCCAGGAAGACCGCAAAACTGAGCGACGTGGCGCGGCTCGCCAAGGTTTCCACCGCGACGGTGTCGCGGGCGCTGACGGTACCGCACAAGGTGAAGCCGCTCACCCTGAGCCGGGTGCGGCAGGCAGTGCAGACGCTGGGCTATGTCGCGCACGGTGCGGCGCGCGCGCTCGCCTCGCGGCGTACCCGCACCATCGGCGCGGTGATTCCGACGCTCAACAACGCAATATTCGCCAACACCATTCACGCCTTGCAGAAGACGCTGGACGAGGCCGGCTACATGCTGCTGCTGGCGTCCCACGAGTTCAATGCCGACGTCGAAGTGCGCGCGACGCGCGCGCTGATCGAGCGTGGCATCGACGGCCTGGTGCTGCTCGGCACGACGCACGACCCGAGCGTGTTCCGGGCAATCGAGTCGCACCAGATCCCGTACGTGCTCACTTGGGCGCTGGATGAAAGCGGCCGGCATCCCTGTGTCGGTTTCAACAGCCGCACGGCGGCAATCCGTCTTGCCAATTATCTGCTCGATCTCGGGCACTGCGAGTTCGCGATGATTTCCGGCATTACCGCCAACAACGAGCGCGCCAAGGAAAGGCGTGAGGGCGTGCGCGAAGCGATCGCCGCGCGCGGCGCGCGGCTTCCGGCTGCGCGCATCGTGGAAAAGCCGTTCACGCTGTCCGCCGGGCGTGAAGGCTTGCGCGAAGTCATGATCGGGGATGCGCTGCCGACCGCCGTGATCTGCGGCAACGACGTGCTGGCGATCGGCGCGATGGCGGAATGCAACGCGCAGGGCATTACCATCCCGCAGCAGGTATCGATCACCGGTTTTGATGACATGGAAATCGCGTCGCTGATGACGCCCGGGCTGACCACCATGCATTTCCCGACCACCGAACTCGGCGCCTACGCCGCCCATCACCTGCTGTCGCGGCTAACGGGCAAGAGCGTGGACCTGCACACCGAGTTGCCGGTGGAGCTGGTGGTGCGCGGCACGACGGCGCCGCCGCCGCAGTAGAGGCTTCGCCGGAAAAGCGGGAACGCGAAGGCCGCGAAGGAACGCAAAGGAAAAACAAACCAAAAGACACTTACAAACTGGACGATGTTCGGGAAGCCCTGCGTCGCGGAGACACCAAGAGCGCGGCCCGGCTTGCTCGCGTGTTTACATTGACACCAGTTGCGATGTAGCGCACCGGCTACTTGCTGCGGATATTCGCCGCCTTGGCGACCTTGGCCCACTGGTCGCGCTCGGACCTTAAGAATGCGGCGAATTCCTTCGGCGAGCTGCCTACGCCTTCGGTGCCGTCCTGCGCCAGGCGCGATGCGACCTCGGGCCGCTGAACCGCCTTCGCGATCTCCTGATGCATCCGCTCGATGATGGCGCGCGGCGTACCGCGGGGCGTCACCACGCCGTGCCACTGCGTCACCACGAAGCCCGGCACGCCCGACTCGACCATCGTCGGCACATTGGGCATCGACTTCGCGCGGTTCGTCCCGGCGACGGCGAGCGGCTTCAGATTCTCATTCCTGATCTGCACGGATACCGAACCGCCGCTCAGGAAACTCATTTGCGTGCGGCCCGAAATCATGTCCGGCAGCGCGGCGCCGACGCCCTTGTAAGGCACGTGCACCAGTTGCGTTCCGGTCGTGATCCCGAAAAGCTCCCCCGCAAGATGGGCGAGCGATGACGGGCCGGTCGACGCGAAATTGAGCTTGCCCGGGTTTGCTTTGGCGTACGCGATGAGCTCTTTCACCGATTTCACCGGCAGCGACGGCGTGACGGTGAGGATGTAGGGGCTGGCAGCGATCTGGGCCACCGCATCGAAGTCGCGATAAAGATCGTAGCGCGTCTTGTTGACCACGCCGTACACCACGAGACTCGCGCTCAACACCATGAATGTGTAACCGTCCGGCAAAGCCTGCGCGATGAGCTCGGCGGCGATACTGCCGCTCGCGCCGGGGCGGTTGTCCACCACCACGTTCTGCTTCAGCGCCTCCGCAATCGGGGCCGCGGCGAGACGTGCGACAAGGTCCAGGCCGCCGCCCGCTCCCGAGGAGACGATCATCCGGATCGGCTTGCTGGGCCACGCCCCCGCCTGCGCTGCGGCGTGAGGCGCTGCCATCACCAGCGCGGCGGCGAATCCTGCGGTAACACCGATACGTAAAACCGGCTTCACTCCTGCCTCTTTTCGCACGCCTGGCCGATGGCGATGGTCTGGCGCTGGTTACGTGCCACCGAGCACCACGTCCAGAGCATATTGCGCCTGCGCCCGGCCGATTGCAATGCATTCGGAATTATTCGTGCAACGCCTCAATCGCCTTTTGGTTTGAAGCAACGATCTTGAGCAGCACACTGGCGGGCCCGGTGGGCTGCGTGCGTTGACGTTTCCCCGCCGCCGAACTTGGTGACTAAGCCGCGCTGCGCTTGCTCGCGCGACTGAATGGCGATACCGTGCCGCTGCGGACCGAATTGCCGGTCGAACTCGTCGTGCGCGGCACGACGGCGGCGCCCGCGGTCCCGACCCTACATTTTTAATCGTGAGCGATGGGAAGCGACTGAAATCATGACGACATCCCTGATTGATCCGGTGCGCCTTGTCGATTTCGCGGCGTCAGTGTATGCCGGCGAGGGCGTGCCCGAATCCGATGCGCGCCTGCTCGCCGATACGCTGGTGCAGGCCGACCTGTGGGGGCATCAGTCGCACGGCGTACTGCGCCTCGGCTGGTACTGGGAACGCTTGCGCAACGGGGTGATGCAGCCTGTGACGCAGCCCGAGTTTGTGGTCGATGCCGGCGCGATCGCGGTGATTGATGGTCATGACGGTGTCGGACAGGTGCTGACGCGGCTTGCCATGCGGGAAGCCGTCAAGCGCGCGAAGACACACGGCATAGGCGCTGTGGGCGTGCGCAATTCCAACCACTTCGGCACGTGCATGTATTACACGATGGCGGGCGCGCGCGAGGGCTGCGTGATGCTGCTCACCAGCAACGGCGGTCCGGCGATGGCGCCTTGGGGCGGCCGCAAGAAAATCATCGGTACCAATCCGTGGTCTATCGCGGCACCGGCCGGGAGTCTTCCGCCATTCTGCGTGGACATGGCGAACACCGGCGTCGCGCGCGGCAAGATCTATCTTGCCCGCAACAAGCGCCAGCCCATCCCGGAAGGCTGGGCGATCAACGCGGCGGGCGAGCCCACCACCGATCCGCAGGAAGCGATCGATGGCATCATCCTGCCGATGGCCGGACACAAGGGCTACGCCATTGCGGCGATGGTCGACATGATGTCCGGCGTGCTGACCGGCAGCGGCTTTCTGTCCGCCGTGCGCAGCCCCTACAAGACCGCCGAGAAGAGCAACTGCGGACACATGATGATCGCGATGAACATCGAGGCATTTCAGCCGCTGGCGCAGTTTCACCAGCGCATGCAGGCGTTCATCGGCGAACTGAAATCGGTGCCGCTCGCCAAGGGCTGCGATGAAATTTTCTATCCGGGCGAGATGGAAGCGCGCAACGACGCGGAAAATCGCAAGCAAGGGTTGGCGTTGCCCGGGGATACATGCGCCGATCTTAAGCGCATTGCCCGCGAAACCGGACTGGAGAAGAAACTGTCGATCTGAGCGCCCGCCATAGAAAATGTGTGTTGAACCCCATTTAGCCGCCAAGGCTTCTTTTCAATACCTTCTTTTCAACATCCCCTTGAGGGGTGCGCTCGACGGGTACGCCAAGGCGCCAAGAAAAACAAAAAATAACTGAGGACGGGAGAGCGTGAGCGCGGGAGGGCGAAGGAAAATCCTCTTACGATCTCGCGACTTTATGACTCACAGCTCTTTCAGGGCTGCTAAGAGCCGTCAAAGCATCCATATCACACGGCAAGGAACAGCCGCCGCCACTCCGGCGTGAGCCGAGCGGTTTGCCCTCTCTTCTGGACCCACACGAGCGCGCCTGACCGCTCAGCGGTGTCGTAGGACCACTCGGCGACAGTGAGCGACGCGTCCGTGTCGTACATGAAGCGGGCTTCGTCGAAGATCTGCCGCAACGCAGCGTTATCGTTGTCGTTCCGCTCGACCCAGCGCGCGAGATGTACCGGAGCGGCAAGCATGTCGCGCTTGTCCTGATTACATGAGCCATGCGCGAGCACGAAGTTATGCCCGAGATCGCGCGGATAGCGTGACCAGGGGATGAAGTGGTCCACCTCGACCGTCTGCTGCAGGCGTCCCTGGCAGTAGAAACACTCGCCGTTCTGCAGGTCGCGCAGCCCGCTAACGATGGCCGAGAGTCCGCTCCGCTCACTCCCGAAAAGAAAATCGGCGAGATCCCCTGTAGATCCCAGCACTGGGCGATTAGCCGGGAGCCGCTGGATGAATGACAGCCACACCATCTGCACCAGCGCCTGTACCACGGTGAACTGTTGCCGGAAGCAGTCGGCGATGCCGGGGCGCAGAACAATCCCCTCATCGATGATCGTCTCCTCGTAAAGGAAATCCAGCTTGTCAGCGCCAACGCGCTGCAGCCTCCACAGCGGCATTTGAACCAGCAAGCGCGCGATCGAGCGAACCAGCGTAGGCCACTCTCGATGACGGCGAGCTGCAGACAGTGTCGGCACGCGCCCCTGTAATCCTCGGATCTTTGTAACGACACTTGCCTGTTGGCCTGCGTTCTGGTGGAGGAAAGATCTGCCGGCGAACGGCGCCGCCTGCCGCCAGTAGAGCCCGATGAAGCGATCCGCGATTTCTTCGAGTGGCAGATGCAGGCTGCCGTCTTCGCAGTTGGTCTTTTCAACGCTCAACTCGGCAATTGCGAGTATCAGCGCGTACTTGTAACTCGCCGTGAACTGGCCTTCGTTCAGGATGCGCTGCAGCTTCCCAAGGAATTCGAGCTGCATCACCTCTCCGCGCTCATCCTTCATTAAATGAAATGTATCCTTTAGGGGCCTTCATCCTTCCGCCCCCATCGCTGCGTTTTCCCGCCCTTGTATAGTCATCACGGGTCACATTTCCGGAAAATTATACTTGGAGCGCCTTTGGAGACTAGCCACGTTTCGCTCGATCGGAGACAGGCCAGATTTATCCGTGCAAGGCCTCAATCGCCTTCCGGTTTAAAGCAACGATCTTGAGCAGCGCCCTGGCGGGCCCGGTCGGCTGCGTGCGTTGCTGCTCCCAGTTTTGCAGCGTGCGTAGGTTTACGCCAATCAATTTCGCGAACTGGCTCTGGCTGATCTTGACCTTCCGATAATTGCACGCTCTCAGGCGCGCTCGATGAGGCGTAGCGCCTCGACGGCGGCGACGATGCGAATACCCTGATACTCGCGCAGATTGAGAAGGTCGGCATCGCCCGTAACGATGAGATCGGCCTTAGCGGCCAGGGCGCATGCAAGCACGTGATCGTCGTCGGGATCGCGGCACACCGGTTGTGGCAACGGCGGCGGCACGATCACTTCGGCCATTTGGCGCATCTCATCCAGGGAGCGCTCGCGCGAGGTGTTCGAGCGCGCCAGGATCGCATCGAACTTTGCGCGGCTGATCACCTCGGCCAGTTCGGCCAACAGCGCCGGGCTGCTGACCATGGCGAGCGTGCCAGCCTGCACATGCTCAATCAGCGCATACGGCGCGCCACGCCACAGCAGCCCGGACAGCAGCACATTCGTATCAATGACCGCCCGCACGCTGTTTGCGCTCTGCGCGTGCGGCCGTCACCTCCGCGTTGATCTCTTCCATCGACATCGGCGGGATACCGGCGGCGGCCACGCGGTCGGCAATGGACAGCAACGAGTCGGCCGCCTGCTTGCGTCGAAGCGCATCGTTGATCAGCCGCTCCAGCGCGTGCGGCGTGAGTAGCCCGGCATCGCGCGCGGCATTCGCGGTCGCATCAGGCAACTCGATCTGAATCGTTGTCATGGTATAACCTCCTTAAGAACCAGCCGGGTCACTGGTGGCCTGCTTTTAGGCGGTGGCGCACATTTGAAATACGACCCCCACATGATAACCGGGCGCCGCATGAGGCGGCAATTCAGATTTACCCATGCAACGCCTCAATCGCCTTCGGGTTTGAAGCAACGATCTTGAGCAGCGCCCTGGCGGGCCCGCTGGGCTGCGTGCGTTGCTGCTCCCAGTTTTGCAGCGTGCGCAGGTTTACGCCAATCAATTTCGCGAACTGGCTCTGGCTGATATTGGCCGCCTCGCGGATGGTGCGCACGTCAGGCGCAGGCAGTTCGGTCGTTCTTACGCCACGCACGGATTTGCCTGTCATATGGCGCTTCATTTCGCGCACACCTTTGACTAGTTGGTCGAAATGTTGCTTATCCATTCTTCGTATCCTTCATTAGTTGTGCCAACGCTTTGATCTGCTCGCGGGTCAGGTCAGTCTGCGCACTCTTAACGTAAGCGTAAATCAGGTAGATGCGTTCTCCCGGCACATGCCGGTAATAGATCACCCTTGCGCCACCCCGCTTGCCCCGCCCTTGTGCAGACCAGCGCAGCTTGCGCAAACCGGAACCGCCTGGGATGACATCGCCTGCGTCTGGCGTTGCAAGCAAAAAATTTTGCAAGCTACGCAAATCCTCGTCGCTCCAGTGCTCAGCACGAAAAGCGATGAACGGCGTGAGCTCGACAAAGACCATTGCTCTAACTATACGCGGCAAGCGTATAGGGTGCAACCATAAGGAAAGTTCTGAGCGTTTGGGCGCGATGCCGCCGCTACTTATTGTCGGCAAAGGATTGCCGACCTACGACAGATAAAAATACAAATAAAACAATATGTTACGATGATACCGTGCTCTTTGGCTGCGCACCCTTGGGTTTTCATCGGCGTACCCGTCAAGTACCCGTCGAGCGCACCCGTCAAGCGGGTGTTGAAAGGAAGGTATTAAAAAGAACGGGTATTGAGAAGAATCTATCGGCGTACCCGTCAAGCGCACCCCTCAAGGGGGTGTTGAAAAGAAGGTATTGAGAAGAATTCATCGGCGGCTAATGCTCTTGGCTATTACAACCCTTTGCGCGCCTTGGCGATCGCTGCCTTCACCCGCGCCGGCGCGGTGCCGCCGATATGGCTGCGGCTGGCCAACGAGCCTTCAAGGGTCAGCGCTTCGAATATGTCCTCGCCGATCAGCGGCGAGAACTGCTGCAGTTCGGAGAGTTTGAGGTCGGCGAGGCCGCAGCCACGCGTTTCCGCAAAACGCACCGCCTGCGCCACCGCTTCGTGCGCTTCGCGGAACGGCACGCCTTTCTTGACCAGGTAGTCGGCGAGATCGGTGGCGGTGGCATAGCCCTGCAGTGCCGCCGCGCGCATTGCGTCGCGATTGACCTTGATGCCGCCCAGCATCTCGGCGAACACCGCGAGGCTCGTCATCAGCGTGTCCACGGTGTCGAACAGCGGCTCCTTGTCTTCCTGGTTGTCCTTGTTGTAGGCGAGCGGCTGCGCTTTCATCAGCGTCAGCAGCGCCACCAGGTGGCCGTTGACGCGCCCGGTCTTGCCGCGAATCAGTTCCGCCACGTCGGGGTTTTTTTTCTGCGGCATGATCGACGAGCCGGTGCAGAAGCGGTCGGCAATGTCGATGAAGCCGAAGCGCGGGTTCATCCACAGGATCAATTCCTCACAGAAACGCGACAGATGCGTCATCACCAGCGCGGCGCCGGCGCAGAATTCGATCGCGAAGTCGCGGTCGGACACGGCATCGAGCGAGTTCTCGCATACGCCGTCGAACCCCAGTTCCTTGGCCACCATCAGGCGGTCGATCGGAAATGAGGTGCCGGCAAGGGCAGCCGCGCCGAGCGGCAGCTTGTTGACGCGCTTGCGGCATTCAGCAAGTCGCTGGGCGTCGCGCGTGAGCATTTCGAAATAAGCGAGCAGGTGATGGGCGAACGATACCGGCTGCGCGACCTGCAGATGGGTGAAGCCCGGCATCACGGTCTCGGTGTGCTTATCGGCAAGGTCGAGCAGGGCGCGCTGCAGCGACTTGATCAGCGTCAGCACGTGGTCGATCGAGGCGCGCAGGTAAAGCCGCACGTCGGTTGCCACCTGGTCGTTCCTGGAGCGCGCGGTGTGCAGGCGCTTGCCGGCGTCGCCGGCGAGATCGGTCAGCCGCCGTTCGATGTTGAGGTGCACATCTTCGAGATCGATCGACCACGGAAAGCTGCCGCCGCGGATCTCGTCCAGAATCTGCGCCAGACCTTTCTCGATGGCGCCGAGATCGTCCTTGGCGAGGATGCCGACGGCATGAAGCATGCGCGCATGGGCGATGGAGCCCTCGATGTCGAACTCGGCCAGGCGCTGATCGAAGGTGACCGACGCAGTGAATTGCTTGACGAGGTCGGTCACCGGTTCAACGAACCGCCCCGACCACGGCTTTGGGTTGCCGCTGGATTTGTCTTTATTGCTCACGGTGTTAGGCCTGTTAGAATGATTGCCGCATGACCGGCATTGTAAATCAAAACGCCTACGGCAGCGCCCTGCCGAATTTCCGCAACCTCGGGATTCTGCTGCGCATTCTGCTGATCGTGAACCTGGCCGCGGTTGCCGCCGCGGTGGTAAAAAGCGTGACGCTGCGCGCGACGTGGAACGAACTGCTCGAAATTTCCGCCGTGGTGGAGCCGCTGCTGATCCTGAGCCTGATCGCCCTGATGGCGCTCAACGGCGTGCTCAACCGGCTGCCGTATTATCTCGGCAGTCTGGTGGTGGTCGCGCTCGAACTGGCGCTCACGGCCCTGCTTTATGCCGCCGGCCGCCCGCTGCTGGCGGCGGAACTCGCGCCGCTGGAGCGCTATTGGCTGCTGGTGTTCATCGTCACGGTGATGCTGCTGGTCTACTTCGACCTGCGCGGCCGCGCGCTGTCGCCGGCACTGTCGGAAGCGCGGTTGCAGGCGCTGCAGGCCCGCATCCGGCCGCATTTCCTGTTCAACAGCATCAACGCCGTGCTGTCGCTGATACGCCAGGACCCGAAGCGCGCCGAAGTCGCGCTGGAGGACATGTCGGACCTGTTCCGGGTGCTGATGGCGGACAACCGGGAGTTGACGCCGCTGGCGCGCGAAGTCGAACTGTGCCGCCAGTACCTCAATCTGGAGCAGTTGCGCCTGGGCGAGCGGCTCAGGGTCGAGTGGCATGTCGACAAGATGCCGCGCGACGCGCTGGTCCCGCCGCTGGTGCTGCAGCCGCTGCTCGAGAATGCGGTTTATCACGGCATCGAGCCGCGCAGCGAGCCCGGCGTCATCAGCATCGACATCTATGCCGCCCGCGAGCAGGTGCATGCCGTGCTGCGCAACCCTTACCGGCACGAGGGCAGCCACCACGCCGGCAACAAAATGGCGTTGGGCAACATCCGCGAGCGGCTGCAGCTCCATTTCGACGCCGAAGCCACCCTCGTGACGAAGGTGACTGATGACAACTACCAAGTGCATATCGTGATGCCGTACATAAAGGGCCTCGAGCCATGAGCGAGCAGCCCTTGCGGGTGGTGATCGTGGACGACGAGGCGCCGGCCAGGAGCCGACTGCGCGATCTTCTCGCCGATTGCGCGCAGGCTCTGCCGCTGGCAGTCGTGGGCGAAGCGGCCGACGGCCGCGCGGCGCTGGAGCTGCTGTCGTCCCGTCCCGCCGACGTGGCGCTGCTCGATATCCGCATGCCGGAGATGGACGGCATCGAGGCCGCGCAGCACCTGCAGAAGCTCGAGCATCCGCCGGCCGTGATTTTCACCACTGCTTACGATGCCTATGCCATCCAGGCTTTCGAAGTGCACGCGGTCGACTATCTGCTGAAGCCGATCCGCGCCGCCCGGCTGCGGGAGGCGCTCGCGCGCGTGCGTACGGCAAAGCCGCCCGGCCCCGGCGTGCTGCGGGAATTGCAGCCCCGGGCGCGCGCGTTCCTGAGCGCGCAGGAACGCGGCAAGGTTCACCTGATCCCCATCGGCGATGTGGTTTACCTCAAAGCCGAACTCAAGTACGTGACGGCGCGCACCGCGCAGCGCGAATACCTGATCGAGGAGTCCCTTACCACGCTGGAGCAGGAATATGCCGGGCGTTTCGTGCGCGTGCATCGCAACTGTCTGGTGGCGCGCGCCGCGGTCCGTGGCTTCGAGCGCGCGGCAGGCGAGGAGGGGCAGTGGGTGGTGTTGCTCGAAGGGTGTGACGAGAAGATTGTGATGAGCAGACGCCAGCAGTATATCGTGCGGGAATTCGCCAAATAATTTCGCTTCGCCAATCCGCAGTGCGCTCCCGCTGAAATCGGCGGCTGAAAAACGCATCGAGCTGACAGGAAAATCGGGGAGATCCGTGTCATGACGGAAAGAAAAGCTTCGGCGTTGGCAGTATTCTGGATTTTTCTGAGGCTCGGCTTCACGTCTTTCGGCGGCCCGGTTGCGCACCTGGGCTATTTCCGCGACGAGTTCGTGAAGCGCCGCCGCTGGTTCGACGAGAAGTCGTATGCCGATCTCGTCGCGCTGTGCCAGTTTCTGCCCGGCCCGGCGTCGAGCCAGATCGGTATCGCCATCGGCATTTCGCAGGCGGTGTGGGGCATGGCGAAAAGCCTGTGCCCCGACCGGCCGCGGATAACGCTCACCGTCCTCGCCACGCTGGTGGTGATCGCATTGCCGACCTCGCTCGGCCAGATTATCGCAATCGTTGCCGGCGGCATCATCGGCTGGCGCATCCTGCCGGCGGCTGCGGCGGGCGCCACAGTGCCGATGCAATATCCGGTGGGGAAAGGTCTTGCGATCGGCGCGTGGGTCGTCTTTTTCGCGCTACTGGCGCTGCTACCCGCCGCGGCTCAAGTCACGCCCGATCAAACCGTCGCGCTGATCGACAGTTTCTATCGCTCCGGCGCCCTGCCGTTCTGGGAGGGGCTGCGCGCCAACCCCGCCGTGCAGTCGGCGCTGCGCTGGCGGCATGGACGTGATCAGCCGGGAGCGGCATGAAGCCCGGTTTGCGCGGCGGCGGCAGCAGCAGCGCATGCTAAAATCGCAACGATCCAGCTAGGAGATTGTCGGTCTTGAGTCCAACAAGCTCCTTAAACAAAACCACCCTGGAAAAGAATGCGAAAGTGTCATTGATAGCTAATGCTGCGGCAGGAGCGCTTCCCGAGCGCGTGGTGATAGCCTCGCGCGAGAGTGCGCTCGCCATGTGGCAGGCGCGTCACATCCAGGCACGGCTTGCGGCATTATATTCAGGAATCGAAATCTCGATTCTCGGCATGACCACCGAGGGCGACCGCAAGCTCGGTACTTCGCTTGCCAAGATCGGCGGCAAGGGGCTGTTCGTCAAGGAACTCGAGGACGCGCTCGCGCAAGGCCGCGCCGATATCGCCGTGCACTCGGTGAAGGACGTGCCGATGCACTTGCCGCCGGGGTTCGTGCTGGCCGCGATCACCGAGCGCGCCGACCCGCGCGACGCTTTCGTTTCCAGCCGTTACCGCAGTCTCGGCGAACTGCCGGCCGGAAGTCGCGTCGGCACCTCCAGCCTGCGCCGCGAAAGCCAGTTGCGCGCGCGCTACCCGCAGTTGGTGATCGAGCCGCTGCGCGGCAATGTGCAGACCCGGCTGAGGAAGCTGGACGAGGGGCAGTACGACGCGATCATTCTCGCTGCCGCTGGACTGAAACGCCTCGATCTTGAAGAGCGCATCACCGCGCTGCTCACGCCCGAGGAGAGCCTGCCCGCGGTAGGTCAGGGCGCGCTTGGCATCGAATGCCGCGCCGGGCGCGAGGATCTCATCCGGCTGCTGGCCCCGCTCAATCACGGCGCGACCGCTGCATGCGTGAGCGCGGAGGGGGGGGGGGGGGGGGCGCCCGGGGGGCGGGGGGGCCGGGCCCCCGCGGGGCGGCC
>CAYIRZ010000002.1:0-10229 GCA_964365845.1 uncultured Streptomycetaceae bacterium | reverse complement strand
GAGCGCGGAGCGCGCGCTGTCGCGCGCGCTTGCCGGCAGCTGCAACGTGCCGCTCGGCGGCCTCGCGGAAATCAGCGGCGACCGCCTGCGGCTGCGCGGGTTTGTCGGTTCGCCCGACGGCAAACGGCAGGCAAGCGCGGAACTGGAAGGGCCGGCCGCCGAGGCCGAGGCGCTCGGCATGGCGCTGGCGGAAAAGCTCAGGGCGCAAGGCGCCGCCGAGATACTCGCCGCGCTCGATATCCCGAGTAAGCGGTAAGCCGTAACCCAATGCCTTTGCTCTGCTCACCGCTCACTGCTCACCACTTACCGCCGATCGGCGCGAGCCTATGAACGCGTCCGCGTCAGAGGGACCTCTTGCCGGATGCGGCATCGTCATCACCCGGCCCGCGCATCAGGCGCAGCCGCTCGCCGATCTGATCCGCGCCGCCGGCGGTAATCCCATATTGTTTCCGGTGCTGGAAATCATCGATGCCGGGGATCTGAGGCCGCTCAATGCGCTGATCGACCGTCTCGACGAATTCGATCTTGCAATTTTCATCAGCCCCAATGCCGTGAACAAGGCGATGAATCTGATCACCGCGCGGCGCGTGCTGCCGCAGCGGCTCAAGGTTGCGGCCATCGGGCGCGGCGGCGTCAAGGAACTCCGGCATTTCGGCATCACTAACGCCATCGCGCCGCAGAAAAGATTCGACAGCGAGGCACTGCTCGAACTGCCGGAACTCAAGGACGTCGCAGGCAAGCAGGTGGTCATTTTCCGCGGCGACGGCGGGCGCGAACTGTTGGGCGACACACTCACCGCGCGCGGCGCCAGGGTGGAATACGCCGAATGCTATCACCGCGGCAAGCCCAATCTCGATACCGCGCCGCTCCTGAAAGCCTGGGCGCGCAACGAACTGCACGCGATCACCGTGACCAGCAGCGAGGGGTTGCGCAATCTGTTCGACATGGTCGGCAAGCTTGGCCAGACCTGGCTCAGGAAAACGCCGTTGTTCGCGCCGCACCCACGCATTGCGGCGATCGCGCGCGAACTGGGGCTCACGGCCGTGATCGAAACCGGGCCGGGTGACGAAGGATTGATCGCGCAACTGGAACAATATTTCGGCGGCAAATAAGCTGCCGCCGTGTTGCGGCTCGCCGTCCTTGCTCGCATACTATCGGCTGCAACAACAACCATTTCCCGATGAGCGATACCTCTCAAGACCATGTAAAAACCGATGCGGAAACGCAGCAGCCTACGGCTGCGGGCGAGCCTGCTCCGCGTGAAGCCGGCGGTTCGCGACTCTATTTCGGCCTGGCGGTGCTGATTGCGCTGGCCGCGCTCGCGCTGTCCGGCTGGCAGTGGCTGGACGGCCGCAGGCAGGCCGAGGTGCTCAGGCAGGAACTCTCGAAGAAGCTTGCCGAAGCCGATACCCAGGCCCAGGAAAGCCGGCTGGTCGCCGGCCAGGTGCGGGAAGCCACCCGAGAAGCGCAGGTCAAGATCGGCGTGCTGGAGAATAAGCTCGCCGAATCGCAAAACCAGCAGATCGCGCTTGAAGCGCTCTATCAGGAGTTGTCGCGCAATCGCGATGAGTGGGCTTTCGCCGAAATCGAGCAATCGCTGCAGCTTGCGAGCCAGCAGCTGCAGCTCGCGGCCAACGTCAAGGGAGCGCTGATCGCGTTGCAGAACGCCGATATGCGGTTGCAGCGCATGGAGCGGCCGCAGCTTGCGCCGCTGCGCAAGGCGGTCAACCGCGACATCGAGCGCCTGAAGGCGCTGCCTTACGTCGATACCGTCGGCATCAGCGTGCGCCTCGACAATATCATCGCGGCGATCGATACGCTGCCGCTGGCGATGGAAGTGCGGCCGCCGCCGGAAGCCGCGGCCGCCGCCCCGGCCAGCGCCGGGGACAACGCCTGGAAACGTTTCTTGCGCGAGGCATGGAACGAATTCAAACAACTGGTGCGCGTCCAGCACCTGGACAAACCCGATGTGCCGCTGCTCGCGCCGACTCAAAGCTTTTTCCTGCGTGAGAATTTCAAGCTGCGGCTGCTTGGCGCGCGCCTTGCGCTTCTGACCCGCGACCAGACGAGTTACAAGGCCGATCTTCAGGCGGCGCGCGACTGGCTTGGCAAGTACTACGATGGGAACGACAAATCGGTCGCGGCCACGCTTGCCGCGCTGCGTACCCTGCACGAGAGCGAAATCAGCATCGAGATGCCGGATATTTCCGCCACGCTCGAGGCGCTACGCAATTACCGGGCGGCGGTACGCGAGCGTCCCGGCCGCTGAGCGCGTATATAAAAAAACAAAACTGATGAAACCGGCGGCTGATTTTACGGGCTCCAAGTGAGAACGTTGTTCTGGATCATCGCCCTGTTCGCGATGGCGGCGGGACTGGTCGTCGCCGCGCGCTACAACACGGGCTACGTGCTGCTGGTGCTGCCGCCGTATCGCGCCGAGCTCTCGCTCAATCTGTTGCTGATCCTGCTCTTCGTCGGTTTCATCGCCGGCCACCTGCTGGTGCGCCTCGTATCCGGCACCCTGCGGCTGCCGGCGCGGGTGCGCGAGTACCGCATCGCGCGCCATTACCGCAAAGCACAGGCCACGCTGACCGAAGCGCTGCAGGATTTTTTCGCGGGACGTTACGCCCGGGCTGAGAAAGCCGCCGCCAGCTCGATCAAGCTCGGCGAGTATGCGGGCCTGGGCGCCATACTCGCGGCGCGTGCGGCGCATGAACTGCGCGCCTATGACCGGCGCGATGTCTATCTGGCCCAGATCCCGGCCCAGACGCCGGAAGATACGATGGTCAAGGCTGTCACCGAGGCGGAGCTGATGCTTGATCATCGCCGTTTCCACGAGGCGCTCAACCTCCTCAAGGCTCTGCCGAAAAAACACACCGCCGCGCTGCGGCTCGAACTCAAGGCGCAGCAGTTGGCGAAGAACTGGGACCAGGTGCTGGCGCTCGTCGAACAGCTCGAAAAGCGCAAAGTGTTCGACGTCGGGCAGGCGGAGCAGATCAGGCGTCATGCGCTGTCGGAGAACCTGAAGCGCAAGGCGATCGACAGCCATGCGCTCGAAGCGGCCTGGCAGAAAATCCCGCCGCGGGAAAAGCGCGATGGCAGGCTCGCCGCCGTGGCGGCGCGGTGCTTCATTGCGCTCGGAAACCGCGAGCAGGCGCGCCGGGCCATCGAGGGCAGCCTGGAGGACAACTGGGACAGCGAACTCATCGGCCTCTATGCCGAATGTCCCGGAGAGGATGTGGTCAGGCAGATTGAGCGCGCGGAAGCCTGGCTCAAGGACCATCCCAACGACGCCATGCTGTTGCTCGCGCTGGGCAGGCTTTGCGCCAGGCAGGAGTTGTGGGGCAAGGCGCAGAGTTATCTCGAAGCAAGCATTGCGGTCGAGCCGACTTACTCAGCCCACCTCACGCTGGCGCAATTGCAGGAAAATCTCGGCAACCCGGACACCGCGCGCAAGCACTACCGCGAAAGCCTGGAACTGGCGGTCGCGCAGCTCAGGCAGACGAGCGGCGGGCGGCGTAAAACGACGTTGTGAAAGTCAAAAGCTGGAACACAAACGGAGTGACTAAGCCGGCCCCGCCGGCGTGAACGAATCCGAGTAGAACTCGTCGTCCGGCAGCCTGCACCGCGTGGTGAAGTCTTTGTGCGCGGCTTCGACCATCGCCGGCGCGCCGCAGGCATAGACCTGATGGCTGGAGAGATCGGGGAAGTCTTTGATCACCGCCTGGTGAACGAGGCCGGCGCGCCCGCTCCAGTTATCCTCGGGTTTTGCGTCCGACAGCACGGGCACGTAGTGGATGCCATGCTCGCGCTGCCACTTCTCGGCGAGGCCGTTCATGTAAAGATCGGCGCGCGTGCGTGCGCCCCAGTAAAGCGTCACCGGGCGCCGGCTCCCCTTATGCAGCATGTGTTCGACGATGGCCTTGATCGGCGCGAAGCCGGTGCCGCCCGCCAGCAGAATAACGGGCCTGTCGCTGTCCTCGCGCAGGAAGAAGGTGCCGAGCGGGCCTTCGAAGCGCAGGATCTCTTTTTCCTTCATGCGGTTGAACACATGGCCGCTGAACGGCCCGCCGTAATTGCGCAAATGCAATTGCAGGAAGGCGTCGTCGTGCGGCGCGCTGGCCATCGACAGGCTCCTGCGCTTGCCGTCCTTCATCAGGATGTCGATGTACTGGCCGGCGAGGAACTGCAGCCGTTCGTTGGCCGGCAGCTTGAGATGCAGCACCATCACGTCGGGCGCGACCCGTTCCATTTTCTGCACCCGGCACGGCAGGATCCTGATCTGGATATCCTTGATCGCGCTGATTTCGCGGCACTCGATGGCGAGGTCGGTCAGGGGCCTGGCCTGGCAGAACAGCGCCATGCCGAGCGCTTTTTCGGTGTCGGGCAGGGCATGCTCCTGATACTGGCCGTAATCGACTTTGCCCTCCAGCACCTTGCCCTTGCAGGTGCCGCAGGCGCCATTGCGGCAGCCGTAGGCGATGACAAAGCCTTCGCGCAGCGCGGCTTCGAGGATGGTTTCGCCGGCGTCGACGGCAAAAACGTGATTACTCGGTTTTATGGTGATCTGGTGGGACATGTAAGGCGCTGAATAAGCTAAAATTCCATTATGCGACGTTTACTTATCATCGGTTGCGGCGACGTGGCGTTGCGCATGACCCCGCTGCTGCGCCAGCGTTACCGGATTTATGCGCTCGCGCGCGAACCGCAGCGCTTTGCGGCGCTGCGCGCGCTCGGGATTACGCCGATCCGGGGCGACCTCGACGAGCCGCAAACGCTGCACGCGCTTGCCGGGTTGGCTCACGACGTCGTGCATTTTGCGCCGCCGCCCGGCCATGGGGCGCACGATACTCGTACCGCGCATCTGGTCGCGGCTCTGGCAAAGGGCGAAAGTCTACCACAGCAACTGGTCTACATCAGCACGAGCGGCGTCTACGGCGATTGCAACGGCGAGCTCGTTTCCGAGACCCATCCGACGCGGCCGCAGACCGATCGCGCGCGGCGCCGGGCGGATGCCGAAAAGCGGCTGCGCGAATGGGGCCGGCGCAGCGGGGTGAGTGTTTCCATCCTGCGCGTGCCGGGCATTTACGCGGCCGACCGCCTGCCGCTGGCGCGTCTGGAAAAAGGCACGCCGGCGCTCATACCCGAAGACGACTCGTACGTGAACCATGTGCATGCGGACGACCTGGCGCGCATGGTGGTAGCGGCTTTGCATCACGCTCATCCTGGGCGCATGTACAACGCCGTCGACGATGCACCGCAGAAAATGGGCGACTATTTCGATCTCGTCGCCGACCGTTTCGGGCTGCCGCGCCCGCCGCGCGTGGCGCGTGCCGAAGCCGCGCGCATTATTCCGGAAACCCTGCTGTCGTTCATGAACGAATCGCGGCGGCTCACCAACCGCCGCATCAAGCAGGAACTGCGCCTGAGGCTGCGCTACCCGACGGTCCATGACGGCATCGCCGCGGCGCTGGCCGCGAACCCTGCCGGTGGCGATTCCTGACCCGCCATGTCCGACATTGCGCACACGGATGCGGTCATCGTGCTGACCAACCTGCCTGATCGCGAGACGGCGCTGAAGCTGGCGCAGGCGCTGGTGGACGAGCGCCTTGCGGCGTGCGTCAATGTGCTGGCGGAATGTACTTCGGTCTATCGCTGGAAAGAAGCGATAGAAACCGCGCAGGAAGTGCCGCTGCTGATCAAGACCCGCGCCGCGCTCTATCCTGAAGTCGAAGCGGCGATCCGCCGGCATCATCCCTACGAACTTCCCGAAATCGTCGCTGTCCCAATGGTGCGTGGCTTCCCCGGCTACCTGGAATGGGTAACGGCCGAGACCACGAAGCAGCCTGTCGGACTTGGCCTCATTCACCGGGATGGATAGTGTTAACGGATCGCCGTTGATCGACGCTACGGTGACAGGCTGCTTAAAAAAGGAAACTATGCGTCTAAAAATTCTGCGCCGGCCGGAACTCACGTCACTTGCATGGCGTTCTTGTCACCTCGTTCTTAAGTTTTTTCACTTTAGGAGTTTGTCGGGCCTAAGTCCGACAAACTCCTTCCCGATGCGTTTCCTGTTGACCCTGCTGCTGATCGTCCCGGGGTTTGGACATGCCGCCGAGCCCCGGTTGCTCGAGCCGGAGAAAGCATTTCAGTTCAAGGCGCGGCTCGCCAATGCCCATGCCATAGAAGTGCGCTATCAGATTGCGCCAGGCTATTACATGTACCGCGACAAGTTTCGCTTTGCGGTCGAGCCTGCGGAAGCCAGACTCGGTATGCCGCAGCTGCCGCCCGGCAAGATCAAGAAGGACGAGTTTTTCGGCGAGGTCGAGGTTTATCGCGGTGAAGTAAAAATCATGTTGCCGCTGCAGCACGATGGCACGGCGCCGGCAGCCATGTTGACGGCTGTTTCGCAGGGCTGCGCCGACCTTGGCGTGTGTTATGTGCCCCAGGAGCAGAAAGCCGAACTGAGGCTGGCATCGTTTACGCCGGCGCCGGGCGCCGCAGGCAGCGGCGGCTTGTTTTCGCCGCCCGGCGCGTCCCAAAAAACCGAGGACACGCTGATCGCGGATCTGTTCCACGGCGGATTCTGGCTGCTGGTCGTGAGCTTTTTCGGCTTCGGCCTGCTGCTTGCTTTCACGCCCTGCATGCTGCCCATGGTGCCGATTCTGTCCGGCATCATCGCCGGCCGCGGCCATCACCTCACCAAGATGCACGGTTTCCTGCTTTCGGCGGTCTATGTGCTCGGGATGGCGATTACCTATGCATTGGCGGGTGTCGCCGCGGGCCTTTCCGGTGCGCTGTTCTCTGCCGCGCTGCAAAGCCCCTGGGTGCTCGGCGGCTTCGCGGCGGTATTCGTCGCGCTGGCGCTGGCGATGTTCGGCGCCTACGAGTTGCAACTGCCGGTCGCGCTGCAGTCGCGGCTCGCCGATGCGACCAATCGTACCCATGGCGGGCACTTTGCCGGCGTGTTCACGATGGGCATACTCTCGGCCCTGATCGTCGGCCCGTGCGTGGCGGCGCCGCTTGCCGGCGCGTTGCTTTATATCGGCCAGAGTGGCGACGTCGTGCTGGGTGGCAGCGCACTGTTCGCGATGGCGCTCGGCATGGGCGTGCCGTTGCTGGTGGTGGGCGCCTCGGCCGGCGCGTTGTTGCCCAAGGCCGGGCCGTGGATGGATACCGTCAAGCGCTTCTTCGGGGTGCTGCTGCTGGCGGTCGCGATTTACCTGGTTGCGCCGCTGATTCCGCTTGCGGCGCAGATGCTGGCATGGGCCGCGCTTTGCATCATTGCGGCGATTTATCTGCACGCGATCGATTCCTTGCCGCATGGCGCGCACGGCTTCCAGAAATTCAGCAAGGGCGTGGGGGTCATCGCTCTGGTGGCAGGCATCGCCTACCTGATCGGCGCGCTTTCCGGCAGCCGCGATATTCTGCAGCCGTTGTCGGGCTTGCGCGCGGGCCAGTCGGCTTCGGCGGTGGCGGCGCCTGAGCGCGCGCCGGTCGCATTTCAGCGCATCAGCAGCCTGGCCGAACTCGACGGCGCCATCCAATCCGCCGGCGGCAAGCCGGTGATGCTGGATTTCTATGCCGACTGGTGTGTTTCGTGCAAGGAACTGGAGCGTTACACTTTCACCGCTCCTCAGGTGCGGGCGCGTTTTGCGGAGATGGTCAAACTGCAGGCCGATGTGACGGCCAACACCGCCGAGCACGCCGCGCTCCTCAGGCGTTTCCGGCTATTCGGCCCGCCTGGCATCGTATTCTTTGATATAAAAGGTAATGAAATCAAAGGATTACGCGTTATAGGCTTTCAGCCCGCCGATAAGTTTGCCGCAGTGCTCGACCAGGCGATCAACTTCAGGTGATGAGCATCAACAAACGCCAGGCCTTGCTGTTCGCGGCTGTGGCGCTACTCGCCGGCACGGCGGGAGTTCTGTTCAGCATTTCACGTTCTGGCGACACGGCTACAGGCGCTTCGCAAGCGGTGATGGCGACGAGGCTCGCCGATCTTCAAGGTCAGTCTCAAGCGCTCAGCCAGTGGCGTGGCAAGGTGCTGATCGTCAACTTCTGGGCGACATGGTGCGCGCCGTGCCGCGAGGAAATCCCCGTTTTCATCAGGCTGCAGGAAAAATACCGTACGCAAGGTCTGCAGTTTGTCGGTATTGCCATAGATCAGCGCGACCCGGTCGAGGTTTTTGCCCGTGAGTTCGGGATGAATTATCCAGTGCTATTGGGCGGCATGGAGACGGTCGAAACATCCCGGCAGGCGGGCAACCGCGTCGGGGCGTTGCCTTTCACCCTGATCATAGACCGTAATGGCAAAATCATCGCCACCGAACTGGGGGGCATCAAGGAAGCCAAGCTCGAAGGCATCATAAAACCCCTTCTTTAGTCGCTATCAACCCACTAGTTTCATTCAACTTCAGTTAAATTGCAGTAATCGTCCCGATTGTATTGAGGTCTTGCCGCGGCCATTTGTCGCGGGTTGCGGTAAGAGGCCGCATGCAGAGGGGGGGGATCTCATTATTTCGATGCCTCTTATATTACCCATTGATTTCATTTGTTTTTATTTAATTGCCGCAGATTTTGCCTGGTCTTGGGCAAAATTCTGGACAAAATGCAGTCATTTGCGGCAAACTTGCGGCCATCTGGCAGTAACCCAAGATCACAATCCCGGCCGCGGCACTTAAAAACGGCGCTGCTGCAACGAGTTACAACATGACAACCGCCAAAAATATTCTGGCCATTAACGGCCCCAATCTGAATCTGCTGGGCATCCGCGAGCCGGATCAGTACGGGACCGAAACCCTGAAGGGGATAGAAGCCCGGCTCGCCGAACTCGCCGGGAAGGCCGGCGTACAGTTCGTTGCCTATCAGAGCAATTCCGAGGCCGAATTGGTCGAGCGTATCCAGCAGGCCGGTCGGGACAAAGTCGATTTCATCATCATCAACCCGGCCGCCTATACCCACACCAGTGTGGCGATGCGGGATGCGCTGGCCGCAGTCGGCATCCCCTTCGTCGAAGTCCACTTGTCGAACGTGTTTGCGCGCGAGGCCTTCCGCCATCAGTCCTACTTTACCGACCTTGCCGTCGGCATCATCAGCGGGCTGGGCGCCAAAGGCTACGAACTGGCGCTGGAATTCGCGCTGCAATATTCAAAGAGAGGCTGATATGGACCTCCGTAAACTGAAAACGCTGATCGATCTGGTGCAGCAGTCCGGCATCGCCGAACTCGAGATTTGCGAGGGTGAGGAAAAAGTCCGCATCAGCCGCAGCGGGCAAACGACGACCCACACCAATGTCATGATGGCGCCGGCGCAGGCAGCGCCCGTTGCCGCGCCAGCTGTCGCGCCGGCGGTTCCGGAGGCCGCGCCCGTGCTGGAGGGGCATGTCATAAAGTCGCCCATGGTCGGCACCTTTTACCGCTCGTCGGCCCCGGGCGCCAAGGCGTTCGTCGAAGCCGGGCAGGCTGTCAAGGTCGGCGATACCGTCTGCATCATCGAAGCGATGAAACTCCTGAACGAGATCGAGGCCGATCACGACGGCGTCATCAAGGCGATTCTCGCCGAGAACGGCCAGCCGGTGGAGTATGGCCAGCCGCTGTTTGTGCTTGAGTGAGCAGTAAGGGGTGAGCGGTAAGCGGTAAATCGCATCGTCTTTACTGCTCACTGCTCACTGCTCACTGCTCACTGCTCACTGCTCACCGCTTACCGTTTACGGCTTTTTAATGTTTGAAAAAATCCTCATAGCCAATCGCGGCGAGATCGCGCTCAGAATTCAGCGCGCCTGCCGTGAGATGGGCATCAAATCCGTCGTCGTCCATTCCGAGGCCGACGCCGACGCCAAGTACGTGAAGCTCGCCGACGAATCGGTGTGCATCGGACCGCCGCCGTCGGCGCAAAGCTATCTCAATATTCCGGCCATTATCAGCGCGGCGGAAGTGACCGACGCCGAGGCGATCCATCCCGGCTACGGCTTCCTTTCGGAGAACGCCGACTTCGCCGAACGCGTCGAGCAGAGCGGTTTCGTGTTCATCGGGCCGCAGGCCGAAACCATCCGCCTGATGGGCGACAAGGTGAGCGCCAAGAACGCGATGAAGAAAGCGGGGGTGCCGGTAGTGCCCGGCACCGACAGCGCGTTGCCTGAAGATCCCAAGGAAGTCATCAAGATTGCGCGCGAGATCGGCTATCCGGTGATCATCAAGGCGGCGGGCGGCGGCGGCGGGCGGGGCATG
>CAYIRZ010000001.1:27875-48403 GCA_964365845.1 uncultured Streptomycetaceae bacterium | reverse complement strand
GGTCAGGACGCTGTAAAAATAATGCCACAGGAAAAAGCAGCCGATATTGATCTGCATCAGTGCTTGCCCCACGAATCGCGTAGCGTGACCGCTCGATTGAAGACCGGCGCCCCGGGCCGGGAATCCCGCAGGTCGGCCACAAAATAGCCGTGCCGCTCGAACTGGAAGCGCTGTTCCGGTTTCGCGCTCTTGAGCGCCGGTTCGAGCTGCGCGGTGATGACCTGTTTTGAAGCGGGATTGAGGTCTTGGAGATAATCGCGGCCGCCCGCTCCGGGATGCGGCGCCTTGAACAGCCGGTCGTAAAGACGCACTTCGCCGGTGTAAGCGTGTTTGGCGCTGATCCAGTGGATGTTGCCTTTGACTTTGACCTTGTCGGCGCCCGCCGTGCCGGACTTGGTGTCGGGATCGTACTCGCAGTGCACCTCGACGACGCGTCCCCCGCTGTCTTTGATGCAGCCCGTGCATTTCACGACGTAGCCGTAGCGCAGACGCACGCTGTTGCCGGGGAACAGCCGGAAGTAACCCTGGGACGGGGTTTCCATGAAGTCCTCGCGCTCTATCCACAGTTCGCGCGCGAGCGGCACGGCGCGCTTGCCCAACTCCGGTTTTTGCGGATGGTTGGGAGCGAAGCATTCCTCCTCCTTGTCCGCGGGATAGTTGTCGATCACGAGTTTGACCGGGTCGAGCACGGCGATGCGGCGCTCGGCGACTGCATTGAGGTGCTCGCGCATGCAGTCTTCGAGCACGGAATAATCGATCCACGAATCGGCTTTGGCGACGCCGATGCGCTCGGCAAAAAGATGGAAGCCTTCGGGCGTGTAGCCGCGCCGGCGCGCGCCGACCAGCGTCGGCAGGCGCGGATCGTCCCAGCCTGCGACGTGCCCGTCGTCCACCAACTGAATTAATTTTCTTTTGGAAAGAACGGCATACGTGAGATTGAGGCGGGCGAACTCGATTTGCTGCGGCAGCGGGCGCTGCAGCAGCCCCCCCTCGGCCAGGCGCTCGAGCAGCCAGTCATAAAAGGGGCGCTGGTCCGCGAATTCCAGCGTGCAGACCGAGTGCGTGACATTCTCCAGCGCGTCCTCGATCGGATGGGCGTAGGTGTACATCGGGTAGATGCACCATTTATCGCCGGTGCGGTGATGCGTGGCCCGCTTGATGCGGTAGAGCGCCGGGTCGCGCAGGTTGATGTTGGGCGAGGCCATGTCGATTTTCGCGCGCAGCACCATGCTGCCGTCGGCGTGTTTGCCGTCGCGCATAGCGCACAGCAGCGCGAGCGATTCGGCCGCCGGGCGCTCGCGCCACGGGCTGTTTTTTCCGGACTCGGTGAGCGTGCCGCGGCTCGCGCGCATTGCTTCCGGCGTCTGCTGGTCGACATAGGCGAGGCCCGACCGGATCAGATGCTCCGCCGCCTGGTACATGAAGTCAAAGTAGTCGCTGGCGTAATAAAGATGCGAAATTCCGCCGCTTTCCCAGATGAAGCCCAGCCAGTGCACCGCGTTGATGATGGAATCGACGTACTCCTGCTCCTCCTTTTCCGGGTTGGTGTCGTCGAAGCGCAGGTGGCAGATGCCGCCGTAATCGCGGGCGAGCCCGAAGTTGAGGCAGATCGACTTGGCATGGCCGATGTGCAGATAGCCATTGGGCTCGGGCGGAAAGCGCGTGCGGATCTTCGCCGCATCGGCGGGCGCGCCCTGATGCGTGGCGGCCGGCCCGGGCTTGCCGCCCCAGGTCCGTGCGGCGTATTTCCCGTTCGCGAGATCGGCCTCGACGACAGTGCGGATGAAGTTCGAGGTGGCGGGCGCTTGAGGCGCGTGGGGTTTGTTTGCGGCAGACATGAGTTGGCGTTTCGATGGCGCTGAAAAACGCATTTTAAACGATGCCGCTAGGAGTTTGTCGGACTTGGATCCGACAACCTCCTTAGGGAAGCTCTGATTAAGCATGATTTTGTCATTCCCGCCTTCGCGGGGACGACTTAATCAGAGATTCCTTAGGTTTTTGGCCCCGGATCGGCACCGCCGCCCGGTCGCCTGGCTGTCGTGCACGGGTATCTTTCCGATGTCCACGTGTTTTTTCAAGGTTGCACCGGCGTTGGTTCGTAAGACCTGGAAACATGAGGCTTTTTCCCACCCTTGCCGGGGGACTGCGCTGCCGGCAATCAGCGCTGCGGACCAGGGCGATCCGTTCTAAAGACTTGGGCAAATCTGCCGTTAACGAGTTATCTGGAAATTCACGGTGAAGAGGGACAATGGAAAACGAGCGGGTATTGATCGTTGATGACGATGCCACGACCCGGCTCCTGGCGGCGCAGACGCTGCAGCAGGCCGGCTATGAGGTCATCATGGCCGTAAATGCCGAGGAGGGACTTGAATTGTTCGACAGCAAGCGCCCCGACTTGCTGCTCCTCGATGTGGTGATGCCGGGGATGGACGGGTTTGCGGCGTGCTGCATGCTGCGAAAAAAGCCGGGAGCCGAGCGTGTGCCGATCATCATGCTCACGGGCCTTGACGATACCGATTCCATACGCCGCGCCTACGATTCGGGTGCAACCGATTTCATCACCAAGCCGATCAACTGGCTGTTGCTTGCGTACCGCGTGCGCTACGCCTTACGCGCGACCCGCGCCCTTGCCGAACTCGCGCAAAGCCAGGAGAGCCTCGCCCACGCACAGCGTATCGCGCGCCTCGGCAGCTGGGAGTGGCGCGCCCAGGGCAATACCGCGCAGCGCTCTGAAGAGTATTCGCGCATCTTCGGCGTCATGGTCGGTCCCGACCCGGACGCCATGCTCGAGACAGTTCACCCCGAGGACAGACCGGCGCTGGAACAGGCGCTGCATACCGCGGCCAATGACGGCGTGCCTTATCAGCTCGACTACCGCATCGTGCAGCCTGACGGCGCGCTGCGCACGGTCCATGAGCAGGTTGAGGTGGTGCGCGACGATTGCGGCAAGGTGGTCAAGCTCGAGGGGATCATCCAGGACATCACGGAGCGTGTCCAGGCGAACGAGAAGATCCGTTATCTCGCCCATCACGACAGCCTGACCGGTCTCGCGAACCGGCGGCAGTTCAGCAAGATGGTAGAAGGCATGTTGCGGCGCGCGCAACATCAGAACAGCTGCTGCGCGCTGCTGTTTCTCGATATCGACCATTTCAAGCGCATCAACGACACGCTTCTGCACGTGGTCGGCGATCAACTGCTCAAGACGGTTGCGGAGCGCATCGTCCATTGCGTGCGCGGCGGCGAATTTCCGGATGGCGCCGATGCGTCTTCACGCCTCGACCCGATTGCCCGCCTCGGCGGTGACGAGTTCGCGATTTTTCTTGTCGACCTTGCCAGTCCCGAAGATTCCGCAAAAGTGGCGCGAAGAATACTGGATGAGGTGGCGCGTCCGGTCAACCTCGGGCAACAGGAGGTCACGGTCACCGTCAGCATCGGCATTGCGCTCTATCCCATAGACGCCACCGACTTCGAGACTCTGCTCAAGAACGCGGACACGGCCATGTATTCGGCCAAGAGCCAGGGGCGCAACAATTTTCAGTTCTATTCGAAAGCCATGAATGCGTCGGCAGCCGAGCGGCTGTCCCTGGAAAATGACCTGCGCAAGGCGCTCGGCAAGAATCAGCTCCTGCTTCACTACCAGCCCAAAGTCGATGCCGTCAGCGGCGCGCTTATCGGGGCCGAGGCGCTGCTGCGCTGGCGTCATCCGCAACGGGGCATGATCCCGCCTTCCAGTTTCATTCCCATTGCCGAGGAAACGGGATTGATCGTGCCGATCGGCGAATGGGTGATCCGTACGGCCTGCGAGCAGAACGGCCAATGGCAGCGCGCGGGCCTGTCGCCGGTCCCGGTGGCGGTCAATCTGGCGGCGCCGAATTTTCGCCATGCCGGGCTGGCGGGGCTGATCGGACACGCACTCGCGGAAGCGCAGATCGAGCCGCGGCTGCTGGAACTCGAACTGACGGAAAGCATCCTGATATGCGACATCGACGCCACGGTACAGACCCTCGACAAGCTCAAAAGCATGGGCCTGACGCTGGCGATCGACGACTTCGGCACCGGCTATTCGTCATTGAGTTACCTCAAGCGCTTTCCGATAGATGCGCTCAAGATCGACCGCTCCTTTATCATGGACGTGGTAAGCAACCCTAACGACGCCGCGATTGCGTCCGCGATCATTGCCCTGGCACGGAGCCTCAATCTCGATGTCGTGGCCGAAGGCGTGGAGACCGAAGAGCAGGTCGATTTTCTGGTGCAGCGCGGCTGCGACAAAATGCAGGGCTTCCTGTACTCCAAACCTCTGCCGGCGGCCGAATTCGAGGCGTTGCTCGCCGCCGGCGGTCATCCGTGGAAGATGCGCGGTAGCCGCCATCCCCAACTCGTGGTTTCCCGCCTGACGACCTGAAGCGCGCAGGAAAGGCTGCGCGGTTGCCAGGTCGCATCTAGACCGGCGCCTGCGCGCGCTCGTTCATGCCGTAGTCGCGCACAACACTTGCCACGCGGATGCGGTAGTCGGCGAAAATATCCTCCCGTCCGCTCTGCCGTGCCTCGCGGTGCCTGTCGTGCTCACGCCAGCGTTTAACCGCGGCTTCGTCGCGGCTATTGCTTGCCTTCGAGCCGCAGCAGGGCGAGCACCATTTCCACGATCATCTTTTTATGCGGCTCGTTGAGTTGTTCGAATTTCTTCCCAACCCACGCTTGGTCGGTCCGATAGGCCGGCGTTTCCTGGCGTGCCGCGATACCGGAGCGTTCTTCTTTGCGCTCGGTTTCGCCAAAGCGCAGCCATTGCGCCGGCACGTCAAGCCAGCCGGCCAGTGCGCGGATCTTGTCTTGTGAGGGCAGCGACTGGCCGGAAAGCCATTTTCTGACCGCCTGCGTGGTCACCGGGTCGCCGTGGTAGCGCAGGTTGAATTCGCGGGCAATGCGGGTGGGACCGGCGGCATCCACCCGCGAGCGACGCAGGGCTTCTTTCAGCCGTTTGCTGAAATCCTGCTTTTCGTCCGAGAGCGTCATGCTTGGCAGAAAGTATCACCAAGCAGGGCTTGAAACGGTTACTTCCGGTTGCGATTTATGATAACTGATAGTAGCATAAGCGCCGCATCCGTATGGACAGCGCTTTAAGGATCGCGTGCCGCGATGAGTTGGCAAAAAAACGGCCTCCACAGGGTTATCGAACAGATCCCGGTCGGGGTGGCGGTAACGCTGCCCGACGGGAAGATCGAGTATGCAAATCCTTACTTGCGCCGTTTGCTGGATCTGGGCGCGGGGCGGTTGCCGCGCGCGCGCTTGGCGAAGCTGCGCGGGAAGGGAGCCGTTACGTTGGAGAACGAAATCCGGCAGCGGTTGCTGACCGACGGTTCGTGGCAGGGCGAAACCGAGTTCGTGGCGCGCAAGGGCGCTGCGCGTCACGTGCTGGAGTCGGTGTATCCGCTGCACGACGAGCGTGGAAACGTAACGCATTGCATTCATTTCATGCAGGATATCAGCGCGCTGAAGCACACCGAAATGCTGAGCAGCCTGGCGTTTTACGACAGTCTGACAGGATTGCCCAACCGCAATCTGTTCAACGATCGCCTGGCGCGGACGGTGGCCGCGGCGCAGCGCGGTGGCAGCAGCTTTGCCGTGCTCTACATCGATATCGACCGCTTCAAGCAGGTCAACGACAGGCTGGGGCACGACAGCGGCGACGAGTTGTTGCGGCAGGTTGCCGCACGGCTGCAGCGGGGTTTGCGCCAAAGCGATACCGTGGCCCGCCTGGGCGGCGACGAGTTCGTCGCCATCCTCGATGACATGCGGGAAGCGCAGATGGCGGTGAAGGTCGTTGAAAAGCTGCTTGCCGTCTGTTGCGGCGACTACCGGCTGCGCGGTCAATCTCTGCGGGTCACGCTCAGCATAGGTGTCAGCTTCTACCCCGGAGATGCGCGCGACATGCAATCTTTGCTGCGTTGCGCCGATACCGCGATGTACCGCGCCAAGGCGGCGGGACGCAACCGTTACGCGCTGCTGGAGCCGGCGGCCCGCTACGGTGTCGCGTAAAGCGCGGCGCGCAGCCGTTTCAGTCCTCGCGGTGAATTGAGGTGAATCCGACAGTGCGGCTAGTTTTCGATTCGCACGTTGGCCTGCTTGATGACCGTTGCCCATTTGGCGACTTCGTCCTTGAGAAATTGACTGAATTCCTCGGGCGTATTGCCGACAGGGTCGATGCCGAGCTGCAGGAAGCGATCCTTGATGGCGGGGCGGCGCACGATTTCCGCCATCTCCCGGCTCAACTTGACCACCACTTCATTCCGGGTGCCCGCCGGGGCGAGAATTCCAACCCAGGTGCCGCCCACCACCGGCACGCCCGACTCGGTGAGCGTAGGCAGTTCCGGCGCCACCGCCACGTGCTTCGCCGAAGCCATCTCGAGCGCCTTGATCTTGCCGGCACGCGCGTGCGGCAGTGGCCCGAGCCGCGGATACGTTGTTCTTTTCGGGAGATTTTAGAAGCTTGTCGGACTTAAGCCCAACAAGCTCCTTAAACAAAACCGCCCTGGAAAAGAATGCGAAAGTCTGACAGGCTGCTAGCAGACAAGGGCTTCGCGGCGACGCGCGAACCTGCACGGGACCCGTTTTCCGGCCCGCGTCTTTACAGACGGCAAGCGAGCCCCTAAGCTTAGAGCCTGTCTCAATAATATCCGCGCGATGAAAGCATGGCAATTCAAAGTGCTGCGGCGGCTTGCCGATGGCGAATTTCATTCCGGCGAAGCGCTGGCGCGCGCGCTGGGCATGTCGCGCGCCAGCATATGGCTTGCGGTGCGTGAACTCGGCGCTGCCGGGCTCGAGGTCTACAAGGTGCGCGGCCGCGGCTACCGCCTGGCGCAGCCGCTGTCGCTGCTTGACCGCGAAGCCGTGCTGCGCCAGCTTGGCGATGACGCGGCTCATTTCAGCATAGAAGTTCTGGATAGCGCGAATTCCACCAACACGCATGCGATGCAGCGTGCGCAGCAGGACGTGCCGGGTGCCCTGGTGATCGCAGCCGAGTGGCAGGAGGCCGGGCGCGGCAGAATGGGGCGGACGTGGCACGCAGGCATCGGCGGTGCGCTGACGTTCTCGCTGGTATGGCGCTTCACGCAGGGCATGGGCTTTCTGTCGGGGTTGAGCCTCGCGGTCGGTGTGGCGTTGATGCGCGTGCTGAGGGCGCTGGGCATCGCCGAGGCCGGGTTGAAATGGCCCAACGATGTGGTGTGGCGCGGCGGCAAGCTTGCCGGTATCTTGATCGAGATGCAGGGGGACATGCTGGGGCCGAGCACGGCCGTGATCGGCATCGGTGTCAACGTGCGTCTGTCGGACACGGTGCGTGGCCGTATCGATCAGGCGGCGGCCGACCTGGAGACGGCCTGCAACCAGCCGCTCGACCGCAACCAGTTGCTCGCGCTGCTGCTGAGAGAACTGCGCCAGGTGCTCGAGGTGTTTGCACGCGAGGGGCTGGCGCCGTTCCGCGATGAATGGCAGCGCTATCATGCGCACCAGGACAAAATCGTGACGCTGATCCTGCCCGATGCGCGGCAAGAGCGGGGATGGGCGCGCGGGGTGGCGGAAGACGGCGCCTTGCTGATCGAGACGGAAACGGGCATTCGGCGCTATCACAGCGGCGAAATTAGTCTGCGGCCCATAACACCGGTAATGCGTAATGGGTAATGGGAGGGAACCATGTCAGGCGGGTGGTCCTTACGCATCACTCATTACCCATTACGGATGAGCGAATGCGAATCCTAGCCATCGACGCCGGCAACAGCCGCATCAAATGGGGTTGGTTTGATGACCAGCGCTGGACCGGGCAGTCCTGGATTGCTAGCGCGGACGCCAACAAGCTCGGCGCGGCGCTGGCCGCGCTGCCGCCGCCCGACAAAATCGTCATCTCCAATGTCGCCGGCAGCGCGGTGCGGGAACTGATCGCCGCCGCCCTCGCACCGTTTCCTGCCGCGCCACAATGGATCAGAAGCGAGGCGCGGCAATGCGGCGTCGCCAGCAGTTACGACGATCCGGCCCAGCTCGGCTCCGACCGCTGGGCGGCGCTGATCGGCGCATGGCGCCTGTTCCGCGGACCTTGCGTGGTGGTCAATGCCGGCACCACCATGACGGTCGATGCGCTGTCGGATGAAGGCGTGTTCGTGGGCGGTTTCATCGTGCCGGGAGCGGACTTGATGCGCGAGTCGCTGGCGCGCAATACCGCCCAGCTCGGGCTGCAGGAGGGACGCTTTACCTACTTCCCCGATTCCACTGCGGATGCCATCATGAGCGGCGTCATCAATGCGCTTGCCGGCGCGGTCGAGCGCATGCAGCGCTATATGGAAGAAACCGGTCAGATCACGCCGATCGTCGTGCTGTCGGGCGGTGGCGCGCCGCTGCTCGGGCCGCACCTTAACGCGCGGACCGAGGTCGTGGATAATCTGGTGTTGGAGGGGCTGATATGCATCGCGCTCGGTTCAACACCGGTTACGATTTGAGAATATGAGACCGTTATTCCTGCTGCTGGTGCTGGCCAACGTCGTGTTCTATGCCTATGCCTTTGTGGCGAGGCAGCAGGGCAGCGCCGACAGCCAGATTCCGCTGCTGCAGATCAATCCGGAGAAGATCGGGATCGTCAAGGCGACGGCTACGGCCTCATCCGGGAAACCCAAACCCGCGGAGCAGGCCAAGGTGCCGCCCCCGGGGCTGGCAGTATGCCTTGAATGGGGCCTCTTCGCCGGTCCGGATGTGGCGCGTGCCGCGGCCGCGATCGCCCGCCTCGAGTTGCCGCAGACCCTGGTGCAGCGCGTGGTCGCCGATGTCGGCGGCTATTGGGTTTATATTCCGCCGCTCAAGTCCAAGGCCGATGTCGACAAGAAAATCGGCGAACTCAAGGCATTGGGCGTTACCGATTTCTTTGCGGTGCAGGATCAGACGCCGTGGCGCAACGCCATTTCACTCGGTATCTTCAAGAGCGAGGAGGCGGCGAAAAGCTTTCTCGCCGGACTGCGCGCGAAGGGTGTGCGCTCGGCCATCGCCGAACGGCGCGAAAATTTCCTCAAGCAGATGGCGTATTTCGTGCGCGAGCCGGGCGCGGCGATGGTTGCCAGGCTCGCTGAATTGCAGCGCGAATTTCCCGGCAGCGAAATCAAGGCCGTGGCCTGTCCGCCGGACGGCGCGTAGAGCGGCGAAAGGACGGGATTTACAGGATTTTTCGGGAATGAACAACCCCGCGGCAAGCTGCGGGGTTGTTCATTGCTGGTTGCTTTTGATCCTGTCGAGCAGCGCGGTCGTCGAGCGTTCGTGGGCGAACGGGATCGAGCGCACCGTACCGCCCCAGCTCTGCACTTCCCTGGCACCGACGATCTCTTCCGGCTCCCAGTCGCCGCCTTTCACCAGCACGTCGGGCTTCACCATCAGGATCAGACCGAGCGGCGTGTCATCCTCGAACCAGGTTGCCAGGCTCACCGACTCCAGCGCCGCGATTACCGCCAGCCGGTCTGCAAGCGGGTTGACAGGACGATCGTCGCCTTTGCCCAGGCGCTTCACCGAGGCATCGGCATTGACGGCGACAATCAGGCTGCCGCCCAAGGCGCGAGCCTGTGCCAGGCAGGTGACATGGCCCCGGTGCAGGATGTCAAAAACGCCGTTGGTGAATACCCGCGGGCGCGCGAGTTGCGGGATGCGCGCGGCAAGCTCGTGCGGCGGACAGATCTTGATTTCGAAGGCGGGCGCGGGGTACATGGTGACCTGAAAATTCCGGGCAGGGCATGCTGCCCGGCTGTCAGTCGAGGTATTCGAACACCCGCACGACCCGTTGCACGCCGCTGGTGGTGCGCGCGATCTCGGTGGCGTCGTTGGCTTCCTGCCGTTTCACCAGGCCGATCAGGTAGACGGTATTTGCCTCGGTGACGACCTTGACGTGAACCACGTTGAATTTCTGGGCGTCGACGAAACGCGCCTTGACCTTGGAGGTGAGATACGCGTCGTTGGCGCGGGCGGAAAGCGCGCTGTTGCCGGCGATCTGGATTTCATTATAGACGCCACGTACATTTTCCACTGCACGGGCGATTTTCTCGATTTCGCTTTTCGCCGCGGCATCGGAGGCCTCTCCCGTCAGCAGCAGCATCCGGTTGTAGCTGGTGACATTGATGTGGGCATTGCCGAATTTATCCCTGATGCGGCTCGAGGCCTTGAGTTCAATGCCCTGGTCTTCGGTGATGGTGCCCACGGTGCGGCGATCTTCGCCGATCACCACGCCGGTGGCGGCTGCGCCGCCGACTGCGATCGCGGCGCAGCCGTGCAGCAGCGGCAGCGCGGCTAGCGCCAACAACCCAATGATATTACGCATTATTCGACTCCTAACAAAAGACAATCTATGGCGTCGCACAGGCAGTGCAACGTAAGCAAATGTACTTCCTGTATGCGTGCCGTGCTGCTCGCGGGCACGCAGATGTGGATGTCGGAAGGCGCCAGAATCTCGCCCATCTTACCCCCGTCTTTACCGGTCAGCGCGACCACCCCCATCTGGCATTCGTGCGCGGCCTCGATTGCGGCGAGCACGTTGCGCGAGTTGCCGCTGGTCGAGATCGCCAGCAGCAGATCATTGGCGTGGCCGAGTGCGCGCACCTGTCTCGAGAACACCTGATCAAAATCGTAATCATTGGCGATCGAGGTCAGGGTCGAGGTGTCGGTGGTGAGCGCGATCGCGGCCAGCCCCGGCCGTTCCATCTCGAAGCGGTTCAGAAGCTCGGCGGAGAAATGCTGCGAGTCCGCGGCCGAGCCGCCGTTGCCGCAGGCGAGAATCTTGCCGTCGTGCTTCAGGCATTGCACCATGCGTTCCGCGGCTGCCGCGATGGGACCGGCCAGCGCGTCCATGCTTTGCAGTTTGAGATGCGCGCTTTCGGAAAAGTTCTCGCTGATGCGGCTGATCAGGTCCATGGGTGTGCCAGAAAGGGTTGAGGCGCTATTGTATAGAGATGACCGGTCATTCGCCAAACGCATTCTTGATCCATTCGAGCTGTGGCGGTTCGCCGCGAATCAGCACGGCATCGAATCGGCACGGCGACGTGCTCCGGCTCCGCGCCAGAAAGTGACGCGCGGTACGCAGCAGCTTGTCGCGCTTGTCTTGCGTGATGCTGGCCGCCGCGCCGCCGAAATCTTCGCTCCGGCGGCTCCTGACTTCGATGAATACCAGCGTTTTGCCGTCCTGCGCGATCAAATCGATCTCGCCGAAACGGCAGCGGTAGTTGCGGTGGATGATTTTAAGCCCCCGTCCCAGCAGGAACAGGGCGGCGAGCTGCTCCGCGGCTTCGCCCTTCATGGCGCCGGCGCCAGCAGTTTGCCCCCGCTGAACTGCGCGCTCACGGCGCCGGCCGAGGGTTGAGCGGGGAGGGCAGCGGGAACGGCTGCGCTGGCCATGGCTGTCATGCCACCGTATAGTAGCGCCGTCAGCAACCAGGCAAAAAACCAGTGATGGAGAACGGCGCAGCGCATCGGGAATCCGGCGGGGAGCCAAAGCCGACATTATATGTAGTTGCAACCCCGATCGGGAACTTGCGCGACGCGAGCTTGCGCGCGCTCGATGTGCTGAAAAGCGTCGACACGGTGGCGGCGGAGGATACGCGCGTCACGGTCAAGCTGCTCAATCATTACGGCATAGCCAGCAAGCTGATCGCGCTGCACGAGCACAACGAGAAACGCATGGTGCGGCAGGTGCTGGCCCTGCTTGCGGCAGGCCAATCGGTGGCGCTGGTCAGCGATGCCGGAACGCCTGCGGTTTCCGATCCCGGCGCGCAGCTGGTTGCCGCCGCCATCGATGCCGGTTATCGGGTTACGCCCGTGCCGGGAGCCAACGCTGCGGTAACGGCGCTGTCGGCTGCGGGGCTCACCGCGCCGCATTTCCTGTTCTACGGTTTTCTGCCGGCCCGCGCCGCCGAGCGCAAACGCGAACTCACGGAGTTGAAAAACCTGCCTTATGCGCTGGTCTTCTACGAGGCGCCGCATCGCGTCGCCGGCAGCATTGCGGATCTGCGTGCCGTGTTCGGCGACGCACGCCGTATCGTGATTGCGCGTGAGCTGACGAAGATGTTCGAGACGATACATGCCTGCACGCTGGCCGAGGCTGTCGGCTGGATCGAGGGGAACGCGGATCGCCGCAAAGGCGAGTTCGTGCTGATCCTCGACGGCCAGCCCGTGACACGCGGCGCGGAAGAGCAAGTCCAGGCGCAGCGCGTATTGGAAGTCTTGCTTGCGGAGCTGCCGCTCAAGCAGGCGGTGGCACTGGCGACGAAAATCACCGGTGGCAGGAAGAACGAGTTGTATGAGCTTGCGCTCAAGCTGAAGGGTGAGCGGGTGAGCGGTGAGCAGTAAGCGGTAAGAAGGACAAATCACGCTTTAGACCGTTTACCGTTTACCGTTTACCGTTTACGGTTTACCCTAATAGGCATGAACAAGATCACCATCACCCGCCCCGACGACTGGCATCTGCATCTGCGCGATGAAGGCCATATGCGCGCGGTGCTGCCGGACACGGCGCGCCGCTTCGCCCGTGCCATCGTGATGCCGAATCTGAGGCCGCCGGTGACCACCACCGCGCTTGCGCTCGAATATCGCGATCGCATCCGCGCCGCGCTGCCTGCGGGTAGCCGGTTCGAGCCGCTGATGACGCTTTATCTCACGGACCAAACGCAACCCGAAGAAATTGCGAAGGCGAGGCAAAGCGGCGCGGTGCATGCCGTCAAATATTATCCGGCGGGCGCGACCACCCATTCCGATTCGGGCGTGACCGACCTTGAGAAGTGCCATGGCGTGTTCGAGGCGATGGAGGCGTGCGGAATGCCGCTCCTGGTGCATGGCGAAGTCACCGATCCGGCGGTGGACATATTCGACCGCGAGCGGGTTTTTCTCGAGCGCGCGCTGGCGCCGCTGATCGAGCGCTTTTCCCGGCTGCGCGTGGTGGCCGAGCACATCACGACGCGCGAAGCGGCGCGGTTCGTCGCCGCCGCGCCGCCGCGCATTGCGGCGACGATTACCGCTCACCATCTTCTGCTCAGCCGCAATGCGCTGTTTGCCGGCGGCATCCGTCCGCATCACTACTGCCTGCCAGTGCTGAAACGCGAGGAGCATCGCCAGGCCCTGGTGGAAGCGGCGACCAGCGGCAGCCCCCGGTTCTTCCTCGGCACCGACAGCGCGCCCCACGCACGTCACACCAAGGAAACGGATTGCGGCTGCGCCGGCATTTACACCGCGCACGCCGGCATCGAGCTCTACGCCGAGGTCTTCGACAGGGCCGGGGCGCTCGGCCGGCTTGAGGGGTTCACCAGTCATTTCGGTCCCGATTTTTACGGGCTGCCGCGCAATACCGGCTCGATTACGCTGGTGAAGGACGCGTGGAATGTGCCAGACGAACTGCCGTACCACCGGGACAAGCTGGTGCCATTTCGTGGCGGCGGCAGTATTGCCTGGAAAGTTGCATAATCATGCCGTCAACGCAGTGAGCCGGCAATCGTTATCCTGAGCATCGTTTTTACATTCCCGGCATTTTGAGTGACCCTTCGCTTCACCAGTTCGACCTGACGCTGCCGCCGGGCAACCTGTGGGTTTTCGGCTACGGTTCGCTGATGTGGGACCCGGGATTTTCATACGCCCGATCGTGTTCCGCACTGCTGCGCGGCTATCATCGTGCATTCTGCGTTTATTCCAGCCGCTACCGCGGCACGGCCGAAAAACCCGGCCTGGTTCTGGGACTCGACCGCGGCGGCGCCTGCCGCGGCATCGCTTACCTCGTTGCGCAGCGTCAAATAGAGAATACGCTCGAAAATTTATGGGCGCGCGAGATGTCGCGTCGCACTTATCGCCCGCGGCTGGTGCGTATCGATCTCGCCGGCGAACGCGTGCAGGCGCTGGCCTTTATCGCCGATCCCAAGCACCCGAGTTATGCCGGGCGCCTGCCGCTCGAAGAAGTGGCGGCGCTGATTACGCGCGGCATCGGCATTCGTGGCGCCAACGTCGAATACCTCGTCAACACGCTGCGCCATCTCGAAGCGCTCGGCGTGCGCGATCCGGGGTTGCGCAGGATTCATTCCGCGGTGGAAAAGCTGCAGGCGCGCCGGCGCTGAGGATGTTAAGATGACGCTGAAGCTGGCTAGGCAGCCGCTGCATGTTCTCGGATATGCAGAGGAAAGTCCGGGCTCCACAGGGCAGGGTGACGGTTAACGGCCGTCCGCTATAAGCCAAAGGCGCAAGTCTTTGACGAAGGCGAGGAACAGGGCCACAGAGACGAGTCTCGGTGTGCAAACACCGAGGGTGAAACGCGGCAACCTCCACCCGGAGCAACACCAAATAGGCAAGCGATGACGCGGCCCGTCGAGCTTGCGGGTAGGTGGCTTGAGCCTTGGAGCAATTCAAGGCCTAGAGGAATGGCTGTCCACGACAGAACCCGGCTTATCGGCCAGCTTCTTTTTCCATACAGGTGTTGCTGTTCCGCAACAGCCTTTTTTTCCTAATTTCCTGATTTATAAGCCTAAATATATCTAAAGTATTACTTTTAGTTTATTTCTTATCCCCATGTTTTCTTGACTTAATTAATATTGCGCGAAAAGCTTAAAACTGGCCTGAATTATCCGACATAAGTCTTTGTCACAAAAACAGAAAACCCAAATCAGTCCCTTGACCCACTAGTACTTTTTCAATATAGTGGGTAGAAGTGGTAGAAAGTGGGAGAAGGAGCTGCTTTCCTAAGGGAGGCGCCTTTCCCGCAATTAAGGGGGATTTGTGTTTCGCGGCATCGCGCAACTCAATCTGGATGGCAAAGGCAGGCTGGCAGTGCCCTCGCGGCACCGCGATGCCTTGCTCGAGCACTGCGGCGGACATCTGGTCATCACGGCAGATGCCGATCGCTGCCTGCTCGTCTATCCGCTCCCTGACTGGGAGCTCATTCAGCAAAAACTTGAAGGTTTGTCGAATCTTGACCCGCGCGTGCGCGAATTGCAGCGACGGCTGATCGGCTTCGCCGTCGATGTGGACATGGACGGCGCGGGGCGCATTTTGGTTTCGCCCGCATTGCGCCAATTCGCCCAGCTCGAAAAAAACGTGGTGCTGGTCGGACAGGGCAGGAAGTTTGAGTTGTGGAATCAGGAGAGCTGGGAGCAGTTGATAGACCAGGCCGGCAGCTTCGGCGCGGGAGGGCTGCCGCCCGAGCTGGAGGGATTCTCCTTGTGAGCGTGGGCTCACACGCAACGGTACTGCTGGAGCAAGCGGTTGACGGGTTGAATGTGCACGCGGACGGCATCTATGTCGATTGCACATTCGGTCGCGGCGGGCACAGCCGGCTGATCCTGGCGCGGCTGGGACAGCGAGGACGCCTGATCGCACTGGATCGCGATCTGGATGCAGTAAAGGCAGGAGGAGAAATCGGTGACGGGCGCTTCTCGATCATGCATGGCGCTTTCGGGCAATTGCGGGAGCATGCGGCACACGCGGGTGTTACGCGCGTGGACGGTATCCTGCTCGATCTCGGCGTGTCGTCACCGCAGCTCGATAACGCAGCGCGCGGCTTCAGTTTCCGATCTGATGCGCCGCTCGACATGCGCATGGACGCGAGCCGCGGTATCACGGCCGCGCAATGGCTCGCGCAAGCAGCCGAATCAGAAATCCGGGGGGTTATAAAAAACTATGGCGAAGAACGGTTTGCTAAACAGATTGCAGCAGCGGTTGTTGAGGCTCGAGCGCGGGGGCCTGTTGACACCACACGACAACTTGCCGCGCTCGTGGCAAAAGCCGTTCCCACGCGCGAGCCACGCCAGGATCCGGCGACGCGCACGTTTCAGGCTCTACGGATTCACGTCAATCAGGAGCTTGAGGAGTTGTCGCTAGCGCTGCCGCAATGCGTCGAGTTGCTGGCGCCCGGGGGACGCCTGGTGGTAATCAGTTTTCATTCACTCGAGGACCGTATCGTCAAGCGTTTCCTGCGTGACAACGCACAAGCCGACCACCTGCCGGCGCGCCTGCCGGTCAGAGCGAAGGATATCGCGCCGCCGCCGCTGCGGCTCCTCGGCCGGGCGCAACGCCCCGCGGCGGAAGAAATCGCCGCCAATCCGCGCGCGCGCAGTGCCGTGATGCGTATCGCGGAGCGGACCGAAGCGCCCGTGGCTCAAATGGGAGCGGCGGCATGATGGTCCGGCTCACCCTGTTACTGCTGGCCGTTCTCATTGCCTGCGGATTGTCTCTCGTCAGCTCGCAGCACAAGGCGCGCAAGCTTTACGTCGAGCTGCAGAAGGAACAGGAGCTTGCCAGGCAGCTTGACGTCGAGTGGGGCCAGCTGCAGCTCGAGCAGAGCACGTGGGCGATGCACGGGCGCGTCGAAAAAATCGCGATCCAGAAACTCAACATGCGCGTGCCGCCGCCCGCGCGCATTCAGATCGTGCCGCCAGCGGCGCCCCAGGGCAAACCATGAACACGGCTACCGTTTCTTCGCTTGTTTTCAAGCTGCCGGCATGGCGTTCGCGCCTGCTGCTTGCGGGTTTGTTGCTGTGGTTTATCGTGCTTGCCGCGCGTGCGCTTTATCTGCAGGGGCTCAACAATGACTTCCTGCGGCAAAAAGGCGAATCGCGCTATTCGCGCGTGGTTGAAATCAGCGCGACGCGCGGCATGATCGTCGACCGCAACAACGAGCCGCTTGCGATTTCCACGCCGGTTGAATCCGTCGCGGCGAGCCCGGCTGACATCGAAGCCACACCGCAGCAAACGCTGAGGCTGGCGAAGCTGCTCGATATGGACGCCGGCGAAATGGGAAGGAAACTCGCCGACCCCAAACGCGAGTTCGTGTATCTCAAGCGCCAGCTTCCGCCGGAGCAGGCGGCCAAGGTGGTCGGTCTCGGCATCCCCGGTGTTTTCCTGCAGCGCGAATACCGCCGCTACTATCCGGCGGGCGAAGTGATGGCGCACCTGATCGGTTTTACCGGCGTCGACGACAACGGCCAGGAGGCGCTCGAACTTGCGTTCGACGCGACGCTTGCCGGCAAACCCGGCAGCCGCCGCGTGATCAAGGACCGCCGCGGAGATATTGTCGAGGACGTCGAAAGCATCCGCCGGCCGCAGCAGGGACAGGCGCTCAAACTCTCGATCGACACCAAGATCCAGTATCTTGCGTTCCGCGAGCTGAAAGCTGCGGTAGCGGTGCATCGCGCCAGGGCCGGCGGCATCGTCGTGCTCGATGCGGCCAGCGGCGAGGTGCTGGCGATGGCGAACCTGCCGTCGTACAACCCCAACAACCGTGACAAGCTCGACCCCAGGCGCATGCGCAACCGGGCGGTGACCGATCTGTTCGAGCCTGGTTCGACGCTGAAACCTTTCACCGCGGCGGCCGCGCTCGAAGCCGGCACGGTCAGGCCGGAATCGGTGATTCAGACCGCACCGGGCCAAATGGTGATAGGCAACCGCGTGATTCACGATGCGCATCCGCAAGGCGCGTTGACGGTGGCGCAGGTGATCCAGAAATCATCCAACGTTGGCGCCGCAAAAATAGCGCTCGCGCTGCCTGCGGAAACATTGTGGAAGCTGTTTTCGCGCGTCGGTTTCGGCGCGCCGCCACAATCGGGATTTCCGGGGGAAGTCTCGGGCAAGCTGCGGGCGTACAAGACGTGGCGGCCGATCGAGCAGGCGACGATGTCGTATGGCCACGGCATCTCGGTTTCCCTGCTGCAACTGGCGCGCGCTTACACCATATTCGCGACCGACGGTGAATTGAAGCCGGTGACGCTGCTCAAGCGCGATGTGCCGGCCGAAGGCATACCGGTGATTTCCCCCATGACCGCGCAGGCGGTGCGCAGGATGCTGGAAATGGCGGTGCTTCCCGGCGGTACGGCGCCGCGCGCGCAAGTGATCGGTTATCGCGTCGCCGGCAAGACCGGCACTGCGAACAAGCTCGACGGCAAAGGCTATGCCCCGAACAAATACATAGCGTCGTTTATCGGTTTCGCGCCGGTGTCGAATCCCCGGTTGATCGTGGCGGTGATGATCGACGAACCTTCGGCCGGCCAGTATTACGGCGGCACCGTGGCCGCGCCGGTGTTCGGCCAGGTGATGGCGGGAGCGCTGAGATTGCTTGCCGTGCCGCCCGATGCGCCGCTGGACAATGTCGTGCTGCCACCGCCCAATGCGCCCGAAATCAAGGAGGAAGTCTGATGCGGGCTGCCAGAGGCGTACAGCGCTACCGCTTCAGCCTACGCGCGGTCGATGAGCTCGGCATCAAAAGACTGGCCACCGACAGCCGGCAGGTCAGGCGCGGCGACACCTTCGTTGCCTATCCCGGCGAAATCCGCGACGGCCGCGACTATATTCCGCAGGCGATCGCCAACGGTGCCGCCTCGGTGTTGTGGGAAAGCGGGGATTTTGCGTGGAATCCGGCGTGGCGCGCCGCCCATCTCGGCGTGCCCAATCTGCGCCGGCATGCCGGAGAAATCGCGAGCCATGTCTATGGCAGACCCAGCGCGAGGCTGTGGATGATCGGCGTGACGGGCACCAACGGCAAGACTTCATGCAGTCAGTGGATTGCGCAGTCGCTGACCCGCGCCGGCCGCAAATGCGCCGTGATCGGCACCCTGGGACAGGGTTTCCCGGGCGCGCTTGAACCTTCGATCAATACCACCCCGGATGCGGTGTGGCTGCATGCCGCATTGAGCGGGTTTCTGAAGCGGGGCGCGCGCAGTGCCAGCATGGAAGTGTCGTCCCATGGACTGGCGCAGCATCGCCTCTCCGGCGTCGAATTCGACGTCGCGTTGCTGACCAATCTCACCCGCGATCATCTCGATTATCACGGCACCATGCGCAGTTACCGCGCGACAAAAACGAAGCTCTTCAAGGGGCCTTCCCTCAAATGTGCGGTGCTCAATCTCGACGACAAGCTCGGGGTCGAACTTGCCGCGCGCATGCCGCGCGGCGAGCTGAGCGTACTGGGCTACGGTTTTAGCCGCATGCCGGCCGCGCGCGGCCGCAAGCTGTTGCGCGTGCAGGGCGGAAATCTGCATGTCGGCGCCGACGGATTATCGTTCGACGTGTCGACGCCATGGGGTTCGGCCTCGCTCGAAAGCCGGCTGATCGGCCGCTTCAACGCGGCCAACCTGCTGGGCTCGCTGGCCACGCTGCTCGCCAGCGAGGTGAGCCTGGAAGATTCGGTAAAGGCGCTGCAGCGGGTGAAGGCGGTGCCGGGACGCACTGAACGCTACGGTGGCGGGCGGCGGCCGCTGATCGTCGTCGACTATGCGCACACGCCGGATGCGCTTGAAAAAATCCTGACTGCGCTGCGCGAGCTGGCGGATTCGGGGTTAAAGAGCTCCAAGCGTTTGGCAAACGCTCAACGCTCAACGCTCGATTCTCAACTGATCTGCGTATTCGGCTGCGGCGGCGATCGCGATCGCGGCAAGCGGCCGCTGATGGGACGAGTCGCATCGCGGCTTGCCGATCGCGTGATCATCACCAACGACAATCCACGCGGCGAGGATCCGTTCGCGATCATTGCCGACATTCTGGAAGGGGCCGAAACCGAATGCGCCGTCGTGCCTGATCGCGCGCGCGCGATACGGCAGGCGGTCGCCGCGGCGCGCCGCGGCGATGTCGTGCTCATTGCCGGCAAGGGCCATGAGCGTTATCAGGAAAGCGGCGGGGTCAGGCGCCCGTTCAGTGATGCCGCGGTGGCGCAGGCCGTGCTGAGGGGCGTATGACGATGATGGGGATCGCCGAGGCGGCACGCGCTCTGGATGCCGGAATACGCGGTAGCGACGTCGCTTTCGATGCCGTCAACACCGACAGCCGTGCCATCAGGCGCGGCGACCTGTTCGTGGCGCTCAAAGGCGAGCGTTTCGACGGCCACCGTTTTGTGCCGCAGGCCGCGGCCGCCGGTGCGGTGGCGGCTATGGTGGAGGATTCGGGATTCGGGATGCGGGATTCGGAGATAAAACTGCCTTTGATCGTTGTCAAGGACACGCGGCTGGCGCTGGGGCGGCTCGGTGCCTACTGGCGCAGCAAATTCACCATGCCGCTCGTGGCGCTTACCGGCAGCAGCGGCAAGACCACGGTTAAAGAAATGCTGGCTTTGATTTTGCGCGAGGCGGTAGGCGCCGAATCCCACATCCCGAATCCCGAATCTTGCGTTCTGGCCACGCGCGGCAATCTCAACAATGACATCGGCGTGCCGCTGATGCTGCTTGAGCTGCGCCCCGAGCACCGCTATGCGGTAATCGAAATGGGCATGAATCACGCCGGCGAGATCCGCTACCTCACCCGGCTCGCCGCGCCGGACGTCGCGCTGGTCAACAACGCCGGCCGCGCCCATATTGAGTATCTCGGTTCCGAGGAAGCGATTGCGCGCGCCAAAGGCGAAATTTTCGAGGGGCTCAAGGCCGACGGCACCGCAGTGATCAACGCCGACGAGCGTTTCGCCGACCTGTGGCGCGAACTCGCGGCCGGCAGAAAACAGCTCGAGTTCGGGATCGAAAAACCGGCCGCCGTCACCGCAACCTACCGGCTGCGCTGGCTCGAGAGCG
>CAYIRZ010000001.1:0-27865 GCA_964365845.1 uncultured Streptomycetaceae bacterium | reverse complement strand
AAATCGTGGTGAAAACGCCGCGTGGCGAGGCGGGCGCAACGCTCAGGGCGGCGGGATTGCATAACGTGAGAAATGCACTGGCCGCCGCCGCGGCGGCGGCGGCGCTCGATGTGGCGCCGCAAGCGATCGCGGCCGGGCTTGCCCGCTTCGCCGGAATCAAGGGGCGGCTGCAGAAAAAAACCGGCCTGCACGGAGCGCTGCTGATCGACGACACCTACAACGCCAATCCGGAATCGGTGCGGGCCGCGATCGCTGTCCTTGCCCGTGCGCCGGGCAGGAAACTGCTGGTGCTGGGCGATATGGGCGAGCTTGGCCTCGGCGCGCCGGCGCTGCATGCCGAAGCCGGCGCATTCGCGGTCGAGGCGGGCATCGACCGGCTGTTCACGCTCGGCGAACTGTCGGCGCATGCCGCGCGGGCCTTCGGCGGGAGCGCGCGCCACTTTTCCCGCATTGAGGATCTTCTGGCCGAGATCGAAAACGCGCTGGCTCCCGAAGTCACGGTGCTGATCAAAGGGTCGCGCTTCATGCAGATGGAGCGCGTCGTTAAAAGTTTTGAATGCTAAGTTTTTAATTTTGAATTAACAGCGGACCCGCATGCGACTTAGCACTCAACACTCAACACTCAACACTCGGGAGCGCAAATGCTGCTAGAACTTGCGCAGTGGCTGGCAAAAGACATCCGCGCGTTCAACGTGTTCACTTACATCACGTTGCGCGCGGTGCTGGCCTGCCTTACCGCGCTGGTCATCACGTTTCTGGTGGGACCGGGGATGATCAGAAGGCTGACCTCGTACAAGATCGGACAGGCAGTGCGCAGCGACGGCCCGCAGTCGCACCTGTCGAAAGCCGGGACCCCGACCATGGGCGGCGCGCTGATTCTGGTTTCGATCGTCGTCACGACGCTGCTGTGGGCGGACCTGCAGAACCGTCTGGTCTGGATCGTGCTGTGGGTGACGCTGGGTTTCGGCACCATCGGCTGGATCGACGACTATCGCAAGGTCGTCGCACGCGATCCCAAAGGCCTATCGGCAAGGGCGAAATTTTTCTGGCAATCGGTCATCGGCATTGCCGCCGCCTGCTATATCGCTTTTTCCACGCATCTGCCGGCGCAGACCGAGTTCATCGTGCCGTTTTTCAAACAGGCCGCCTATCCGCTGGGCGCGCTCGGGTTCATTGGCATGACTTATTTCGTGATCGTCGGCACCAGCAATGCGGTGAACCTGACCGACGGGCTCGACGGGCTTGCCATCCTGCCGACAGTGATGATCAGCGGCGCGCTCGGGGTGTTCGCCTACGTCGCTGGTCACGCGGTGTTCTCCAAATATCTCGGCTTCCCGTACATACCCGGCGCCGGCGAACTCACCGTGTTCTGTGGCGCGATAGCAGGGGCGGGACTGGCGTTTTTGTGGTTCAACGCCTATCCGGCGGAAGTGTTCATGGGCGACGTCGGCGCGCTCGCGCTGGGCGCCGCGCTCGGCACCATCGCCGTGATCGTGCGGCAGGAGATCGTGCTGTTCATCATGGGCGGCGTGTTCGTGGTCGAAACGCTGTCGGTAATGCTGCAGGTGGCCTCTTTCAAGCTTACGGGAAAAAGAGTTTTTCGCATGGCGCCGCTGCATCACCACTACGAGCTGAAAGGCTGGAAAGAAAATCAGGTCGTGGTCCGCTTCTGGATCATTACGATGATGCTGGTGCTGGTGGGATTGTCGACGCTGAAACTGCGGTGAGGAGTGAGGAGTGAGGAGTGAGGGGTGAGGAGTGAAAAGCGTAGCGAAGCAAGCGGGTTGGGGTCGCGGCTTGCCCCTTACGCCTTGCGCCTCACGGTAATTGGCGATGCTGAACTTCAAAAACAGGAAGGTCCTGGTGCTGGGACTCGGTGACACCGGATTGTCGATGACACGCTGGCTGGCGCGCCACGGTGCGGATGTTCGCGTCGCGGATACGCGCGAGAACCCGCCGCACGCCGCAGTGCTCGCGCACGAACTGCCGCAAGTCACCTTGGCTGCCGGCGCGTTCGATGATCAGCGTTTTCATGGTGCAGATCTGATCGCGATCAGCCCCGGTATCGACCGCCGCGATGCCCCGGTGGCCGATGCGATCAGGCGCGGCGTGCCGGTGGTCGGCGATATCGAGTTGTTTGCCCAGGCGCTTGCAACACTCAACACTCAACACTTAACACCCGGCACACCGAAGGTGCTCGCCATCACCGGTTCCAACGGCAAAAGCACGGTCACCGCGATGGCCGGAGACATGTGCAGGTCGGCGGGCCTCGAGACGGTGATTGCCGGCAACATCGGCCTGCCGGTGCTCGATGCGCTGGCGCGGATCGAGGATGGCGCGGCGCTGCCCGATGCGTTTGTGCTCGAACTGTCGAGCTTCCAGTTGGAGAGCACGGCGAACCTCAAACCCGATGCGGCTGCCATGCTCAATCTTTGCGAAGACCACATGGACCGCTATGCCGGCATGGCGGACTACGCTGCGGCCAAGGCGCGCATTTTCGCCGGTCGCGGCACGCAGGTGCTCAACCGCGACGACCGCTGGAGCATGGAGATGGCGCTCCCTGGCCGGCCAGTCCGCAGCTTCGGCCTGTCCGCGCCCCGCAATGATTTCGAATGGGGCATCAGGTCCGCGGTCGGTCAGCGCGTGCTGGCCAGGGGTGACAGCGAACTGATGCCGGTCGACGAGTTGCCCGTTGCCGGTTTGCACAACGCCGCCAATGCGCTTGCCGCCGCCGCGCTGTGTCACGCCATCGGCGTGCCCGATGCGCCGCTGGCGGACGCTTTGCGCAAGTTTCAGGGGCTACCGCATCGAGCGGAAAAAATAAATGAAATCAATAAGATACTATTTTATGACGATTCCAAGGGCACCAACGTTGGGGCCACCGTCGCGGCTTTGAACGGCATGACGCAGCCGGTGGTGTTGATCGCCGGCGGCGACGGCAAAGGCCAGGATTTCGCGCCGCTGGCACCCGCCGTGGCAGCGCATGCGCGTGCGGTGGTGCTGATCGGGCGCGATGCCGATGCGATCGAGCAGGTGCTGCGCGGCGGCAGTGTGCCCGTGCTGCGCGCGCGTGACATGCAAGAGGCAGTGCAGGCGGCATTCCGCGCCGGCCGGCCGGGCGACGCGGTGTTGTTGTCGCCGGCGTGCGCGAGCTACGACATGTTCCGCAATTACATGCATCGCGGCGAAATGTTTACGCAGGCCGTGCAGCGGCTGGCGAAGGAGCAGGGTTAGCGATGTTCTACGCTGACGTCAAACAGCGCGCGCCGCTGGCGGAATACGACCAGATTCTGGTGTGGCTCACCGTGCTGCTGCTGGGCGGCGGACTGGTGATGGTGTATTCGGCTTCGATTGCGATTGCCGAAGGCAGCCGCGTGACCGGCCATCAGCAGATGTACTTCCTGGTGCGGCATGGGATTTTCATCGCGGTGAGCATCGTATTCGCGGTGATCGCCTTTCAGATACCGACACGACTGTGGCAACAGTCAGCGCTGACTCTGTTCGTGTTCGGGCTGGCGCTGCTTGCGCTGGTGCTGATTCCCGGCATCGGACGCGAGGTCAACGGCAGCCAGCGCTGGCTGTCGCTGTATGTCGTGAACCTGCAGCCGTCGGAGTTCATGAAGCTGTTCGTGGTGATCTATGCCGCCGACTACACCGTGCGCAAGGCCGCCTATATGCACAGCCTGCGCCGCGGGTTCCTGCCGATGTTCGCGGTCATGCTGCTGACCGGCGGTTTGCTGCTGCGCGAGCCCGATTTCGGCGCCTTCGCGGTGATTACCGTGATCGCCATGGGCATTCTGTTTCTGGGCGGCATGAACTGGCGCCTGTTCGCGGGACTGCTCCTGATGTTGGTGATCGGTTTCGTGCTCCTGATCTGGTTTTCGCCGTATCGCCTGCAGCGCGTCGTCGGTTTCATGGATCCCTGGGCCGATCCTTACGGCAAGGGCTACCAGCTGTCGCACGCGCTGATCGCGTTCGGGCGCGGCGAATGGTTCGGGGTGGGGCTCGGCGGCAGCGTCGAGAAGCTGTTTTACCTGCCCGAAGCGCACACCGATTTTCTGCTCGCGGTGATCGCCGAGGAACTCGGGTTTGCCGGCGTTGCGACGATCGTCCTGCTGTTTGCGTGGATAGTGATCCGCGCTTTTGCCATCGGCCGCCGTGCGGCCGCCCTCGAGCGCCATTTCGCGGCGCTGGTGGCGCATGGCATCGGGCTGTGGATAGGCGTGCAGGCGATCATCAATATGGGCGTGAACATGGGCGTGCTGCCGACCAAGGGACTGACGCTGCCGCTGCTGTCGTTCGGCGGCAGCGCTATCGCCGCCACCTGCTGCGCGATCGCGGTGCTGCTGCGTGTCGATTGGGAGAACAGACAACTCATGCGCGGTCTTGCCGTATGAGCCGCACCATCATGATCATGGCAGGGGGCACCGGTGGCCACATCTTTCCGGCCGTGTCGGTTGCGGAAGGCCTGCGCGCACAGGGCTGGAACATAGTGTGGCTCGGCTCGCGCAAAGGCATGGAAGCGCGGGTGATCCCGCCCCGAGGCTATACCATGGCATGGGTGCGCTTTTCGGGCGTGCGCGGCAAGGGCTGGCTGCGGGTGTTGTTGCTGCCGTTCGATCTGCTGATCGCTTTCTGGCAGAGCGCGCGGGCGATTTTCCTGCATCGCCCCGATGTCGTGCTGGGCATGGGCGGCTACGTGGCGTTTCCGGGCGGCATGATGGCTTCATTCCTCAATCGTCCGCTGGTGATCCACGAGCAGAACTCGATTGCCGGGCTGGCCAACCGCGTGCTCGCCAGGCTTGCCGACCGGGTTCTGGTCGCGTTTCCTCAGGCCTTTGCGCCCTCGACCGCAGCGATCTGGACCGGGAACCCGGTGCGTAGCGAGATCGTCGCGCTCGGCGCGCCGGAGGCGCGCTACGCAGCGCACTTGGGGCGCCTGCGCATGCTGGTGATCGGCGGCAGCCTCGGCGCGCGCGTGCTCAACGAAGTGGTGCCGCGGGCGCTCGCACTGATGCCCGAAGACGCCCGTCCGCTGGTGACCCATCAATCGGGCGCGGCGCACATCGAAGCGTTGCACGAGAACTACCGCAAAGCCGGCGTGACGGCGGAACTCCTGCCGTTCATCGACGACATGGCTGCGTGTTATGCCGCAGCCGATGTCATCGTTTGCCGTGCCGGCGCTTCGACCGTGACGGAACTCGCCGCCGCGGGTATCGCAAGCGTGCTGGTGCCGTATCCGCATGCGGTCGACGATCATCAGACCCACAACGCCCGTTATCTGAGTGAACGCGGCGCCGCGGTGCTGATTCCCGAGCGCGAGTTCACGGCCGACAAGCTTGCCCGGGTGCTCGGCGATTTCACGCGCGACAAGCTGCTGGCGATGGCGCAGGCGGCGCGCGCCGCGGGAAAACCCGAAGCCACCCGCGCCGTGGCGCAAGTCTGCATGGAGCTGGCAGCATGAGGCACAAGGTCAAACATGTGCACTTCGTGGGCATCGGCGGCTCCGGCATGAGCGGCATCGCCGAGGTGCTGCTCAATCTCGGCTATCAGGTGGGCGGTTCCGACCTGTCCGAGAACGCCGCGACGCGCCGCATGCAGGAACTCGGCGCGAAAGTATGGAGAGGCCATGCCGCGGAGAATATCGCCGGTGCCGATGCGGTGGTGATTTCGAGCGCAGTCAAGGAAGACAATCCGGAAGTGGTTGCCGCGCGCACCAGGCATGTGCCGGTCGTGCCGCGCGCGCTGATGCTGGCGGAACTGATGCGGCTGAAACAGGGCATCGCGATTGCCGGCACGCATGGCAAGACCACCACGACCAGTCTGGTGGCAAGCGTGCTGGCGGAAGGCGGCATGGATCCGACCTTCGTGATCGGCGGCCGGCTGGTGAGCGCCGGTTCGCACGCCAAGCTGGGCGGTGGCGAGTTCATCGTGGTCGAGGCCGACGAGTCGGACGCTTCCTTCCTTTACCTGCAGCCGGTGCTGGCGGTGGTCACCAACATCGACGCCGACCACATGGAAACCTACGACCATTCGCTCGACAAGTTGCGGCAGGCGTTCGTCGATTTCGTGCAGCGGCTGCCGTTCTACGGCGTCGCGGTGTTGTGCGCGGATGACGCCAATGTGCGCGTCATCATGCCGGCGCTTACCAAGACCGTGGTGACCTACGGGCTGGCGGCCGGCGCGCAGGTCCGTGCGCTTGACGTCAAGGCAAGCGGCGGCCAGATGAAGTTCCGGATCGCGCGCGAGAACGGCAAGCAGCTCCCTGACCTTGCAGTCACGCTCAATCTGCCGGGACTGCACAACGTGCAGAACGCGCTGGCGGCAATCGCGGTCGGCATGGAGGTCGGCGTGTCCGATGCCCAGATCGTGAAAGCGCTGGCCGAGTTCAGGGGCGTAGGCCGGCGTTTCCAGCAGTATGGCGAGGTGCGGCTTGCCGCAGGCGGCAGTTTCACCCTGGTCGACGACTACGGCCATCACCCGGCGGAGATGGCGGCGACGATTGCGGCGGCGCGCGGGGCATTTCCGGGCCGCCGCCTGGTGCTCGCGTTCCAGCCGCATCGCTACACGCGCACCCGCGACTGCTTCGAGGATTTCGTCAAAGTGCTTTCTACCGTCGATGTGCTGTTGTTGACCGATGTCTATGCGGCGGGCGAGGCGCCTATCGTCGCCGCCGATGGCCGGGCACTGGTGCGCGCGGTGCGGGTGCAGGAAAAAATCGAGCCGATTTTCGCGGAAAACGTTGCGGACCTGCCGGCGGCGGTGCGCGCCGTGGTGCGCGACGGCGACGTGGTGTTGATCATGGGCGCCGGATCGATCGGCAACGTGCCGGCGATGTTGGCGAGGGGTGAGGCGTGAGGTGCGAGGTGACTAAAATCAAACCACCGGAAAGCAGCGCAGGGGTTCACGCCTCACGCCTTGCGCCCCACGCCGTACGCGGCGAATTACGCCGCAACGAGTCGATGGCACGCCATGTGAGCTGGCGCGCCGGCGGCAAGGTCGACCGCGCGTATCTGCCGGCCGATCTTGCGGATCTGCGCGAATTCCTGCGCACGCTGCCGGAGGCCGAGCCGGTGTATTTCGTCGGCCTCGGCAGCAACCTGCTGGTGCGCGATGGCGGCCTGCGCGGGACAGTGATCTTAACTCACGGCGTGCTCAAGCAGATCCGCCTGGAAGACGGCACGGGCTGCGAGGTATACGCCGAAGCAGGCGTGGCGAGTCCGAAAGTCGCCCGCTTTTGCGCCATGCGCGATCTTGCCGGCGCCGAATTTCTCGCCGGCATCCCGGGCACGGTGGGAGGCGCTCTCGCCATGAACGCGGGTTGCTACGGCGGCGAGACCTGGGACATCGTAGCGCACGTGCACACCGTGGATCGAACGGGTGCGGAACGGGTGCGCACGCCGGAGGACTATGAAATTGCTTACCGGCACGTGCGCTTAAAGGCGGAAGGCGGAAGGCGGAAGGCTGGAATGAATCTGAACGCCAAAATTCATCCTTCAGAGGAGTGGTTCGTGGCGGCGACGTTTCGTCTGGCACGCGGCAGAAGCGAAGAATCTATTAATAAAATCAAAGAGTTGTTATTAAAGCGCAGCGCCAGTCAGCCGCTGAGCCTGCCCAATGCCGGCTCGGTGTTCCGCAACCCTCCGGGCGAGCACGCAGCGCGTCTGATCGAAGCCTGCGGGCTCAAAGGGCGCGCCATCGGCGACGCCGTGATTTCGCCCAAACACGCCAACTTCATCGTGAATGCGGGCCATGCGCGCGCGGCCGACATCGAAGCGCTGATGGTTCTCGCGCAAGCGGCAGTGAAGCAGAAATTTGGCATCGAGCTCGAACGCGAAGTGCGCATTATCGGAGACAAGGATGAAGGCGGAAGGATGAAGGCGGAAGGTAATGACGGAGGCGGGGCATGAATTCATCCCTCATCCTTCCTCACAATACCCGCTTGACGGGTGCTCATCCCTCATCCTTCGGGAAGGTTGCAGTACTGATGGGCGGCCGCTCGGCTGAGCGCGAAATCTCGCTCAAGAGCGGCCACATGGTGCTGGGCGCGCTCAAGAAGAAGGGCGTCGACGCCCATGCTTTCGATCCGCGCGACCAGGGATTGGAGCAATTGATCGCACAGAAGTTCGATCGCGTGTTCATCGCGCTGCACGGCCGCTTCGGCGAGGACGGCACGGTGCAGGGCGCGCTCGAGTATCTGGGCATTCCTTATACCGGCAGCGGCGTGATGGCGAGCGCGCTGGCCATGGACAAGCTGCGCACCAAGTTGATCTGGCTCGCAGGCGGGATCCCTACGCCGCGCTATGCGCAACTCGATGCGGCGACCGATCACGCAGCGCTGGTTGCCGCGCTCGGCCTGCCGCTGGTGGTGAAGCCGGTGCACGAAGGTTCCAGTATCGGCGTGTCCAAGGTGACCTCGATCGAGAAGATCGGCGCGGCATACGAGCTTGCCCGCCGCCATGACGATAGCGTGATCGCCGAACAGTTCATCGACGGGCCCGAACTCACCGTGGGCATACTCGACGATACAGCGCTGCCATTGATCCGCATCGAGGCGCCGCAGGGCAACTACGACTATCAGAACAAGTATTTCGGCAACGAAACCCAATATCACTGCCCGTGCGGCCTGCCGCCGGCGCAGGAGCACGCGATTCAGAACCAGGCGCTGGCGGCGTTCCGGCTGCTGGGCTGCCACGGCTGGGGGCGCATTGACCTCATGCTCGACAAGAACGGCAATCCCTCTTTCCTGGAGATGAACACCATCCCGGGCATGACCGACCACAGCCTGGTACCGATGGCTGCGCGCGCGCAAGGCCTGTCGTTCGAAGATCTGGTGATCCGGATCCTGGAGTCGGCCCATGTGGGATAGACCCGACATTCTGAATCGCGTCTCCGGTCTGCTGATCACGCTGGCGCTGCTGCTGGCGGTTTACGGTGCGTTGCATTTCGCGACCCACCTGCCGTATTTCGCGTTGCGCGAGGTGCGCGTGAACGGGACGCTCGCGCACGTGACAGGCGAACAGGTTCAAGTCATCGTCAGACGCGACCTCAAAGGCAATTTCCTTACGCTCGATCTTGCCGCGACCAGAGCGGCGTTCGAGAAACTGCCCTGGGTGAGAGCGGTCAACGCGCGCCGCCAGTGGCCGGACCGGCTGGAAATCACGCTGGAGGAGCATACGCCGCTGGCGCGCTGGGGCAATCATGCGCTGGTCAATATTCATGGCGAGGAGTTCGAAGCCGCTTATGACGGCAAGCTGCCGTTGTTCATCGGCCCGGCCGGTGCCGCCAAGGAGGTGACGATTCAGTACGAGTATTTCCGGAAGAGCCTGGCGGCGATCGACAAGGTCCCGGCGCAGGTGCAGGTATCGCCACGGCGCGCCTGGCAGATCCGGCTCGAGGACGGCATGACGCTTGAGCTCGGCCGCGAGCAGATCGAGGCGCGGCTGGCGCGCTTCATCTCGAGCTATGAACGCACGGTGGGGAAACTGGCGCGGCGCATTGATTACATCGATCTGCGCTATGCAAACGGATTTGCAGTGCGAATTCCGGAATTGAAATCCGAAAAAGCGGAACCCACAGGGCGCAAGGGGGCGGCGTGAGCCACCACCGCCGCATGAAGTTTGTATTTATGAAGACCATAACCGGGGTGCCGGCGTAGCCGGGAGCAGAGACCTATATGAAGAAGGCCAGGGAGAACAAGGAACTGATCGTCGGATTGGATATCGGCACTTCGAAAATTGCCGCGATCGTTGCCGAGGTCAGGGAAGGCGGTTTCGAGATCATCGGCATGGGCAGCCATCCTTCGCGCGGTTTGAAAAAAGGCGTGGTGGTCAATATCGAGACCACCGTCAACGCCATCCAGCGCGCGCTGGAGGAAGCGGAGCTCATGGCCGATTGCAAGATCCGCGAGGTCTACACCGGAATCGCCGGCAGCCATATCAAGAGCTTCAACTCGCAGGGCATGGTCGCGATCAAGGACAAGGAAGTCGCGCAGATGGACATCGATCGCGTGATCGAGACCGCCAAGGCGGTGCAGATCCCGAACGACCAGCAGATTCTGCACATTCTGAACCAGGAATTCATCATCGACGGCCAGGAAGACGTGCGCGAGCCGCTCGGCATGAGCGGCGTGCGCCTTGAGGTCAAGGTGCACATCGTGACGGGTGCGGTTTCCTCGGCGCAGAACATCATCAAATGCGTGCGCCGCTGCGGGCTGGAGGTGCGCGACCTGATTCTCCAGCCGCTGGCTTCCGCAACGGCCGTGGTGTCCGACGACGAAAAGGATCTCGGCGTGTGCCTGGTCGACATCGGCGGCGGCACGACCGACATGGCGGTCTTTACCCACGGCGCGATCCGCCACACCGCGGTGATACCCATTGCCGGCGACCAGATTACCAACGATATCGCGATGGCGCTGCGCACGCCGACCAAGGACGCCGACGACATCAAGATCAAGCACGGCTGTGCGCTTTCGCAGCTTGCCGATCCGCAGGAAATGATCGAGGTGCCGGGCGTGGGCGACCGCAGTTCGCGCCAGCTCTCGCTCAAAACGCTGGCCGAAGTGATCGAGCCGCGTGTCGAGGAACTCTATTCGCTGGTGCAATCGGAACTGCGGCGTAGCGGCTATGAGGAATTGCTGTCTTCGGGAATCGTGATCACCGGCGGCAGCAGCGCAATGCGCGGCATGGTGGAACTGGGTGAAGAGATATTCCACATGCCGGTGCGCATCGGGCAGCCGCAATACAGCGGTGGTCTCGCCGAGGTGGTGCGCAATCCGCGGTATTCGACGGCGGTGGGGCTGCTTCTGGCCGGCATGCAGCAGCATCGCCAGCAACAGATCGCGCGCATGCAGATCGGTTCCTTCCAGCAGTTGCTGGAACGCATGAAGTCATGGTTTGCGGGAAATTTTTAAGGGCGGCTTTGAGAAAGCGCGAGATGGATTCAAGGCGATTCGATCTGATTTTGTTTTTTATTTATTTGAATGTGACAACAGGAGGTCAATATGATTGAGCTTATCGATACACAAACCCAGGAAGCGGTAATCAAGGTAGTCGGTATCGGCGGCTGCGGCGGTAACGCGGTCGACCACATGATTGCGCAGGGCGTACAGGGCGTGGAGTTCATCTGCGCCAACACCGATGCGCAGGCACTGAAACGCAACCAGGCCAAAATTCAGTTGCAGCTTGGCACGGGCATCACCAAGGGCCTGGGTGCCGGTGCCGATCCGGATATCGGCCGCCAGTCGGCGCTCGAAGACCGCGATCGCATCGCCGAGACGATCAGCGGCGCGGACATGCTGTTCCTGACTGCCGGCATGGGCGGCGGCACCGGCACTGGCGCGGCGCCGGTGGTCGCGGAAGTAGCCAGGGAATTGGGCATTCTGACGGTTGCGGTGGTGACCAAGCCGTTCGCGTTCGAAGGCAAGCGCCAGCGTATCGCACAGGAAGGCCTCGACGCGCTGGCGCCGCACGTCGATTCCCTGATCGTGATCCCTAACGACAAACTGATGCAGGTCCTGGGCGCACAGGTCACGCTCGATGAGGCGTTCAGGGCGGCCAACGACGTGCTGCACGGCGCGGTGGCCGGCATTGCGGAAATTATCAGCTGTCCGGGCATGATCAACGTCGATTTTGCCGACGTGCGCACGGTGATGGGAGAGATGGGCATGGCGATGATGGGCTCGGCCAAAGCCGCCGGTCCCGACCGCGCCCGCGTCGCTGCCGAACATGCGATTGCCTGTCCGTTGCTGGAAGACGTCAATATTTCCGACGCGCGCGGCGTATTGATCAACATCTCCGCCAGCAGGGCGAGCTTCCAGTTGCAGGAGATGTACGACGTGATGGAGACGATCAAGGCGTTTGCGGCCGATTCGGCGACGGTGATCATCGGTACCGTCTATGACGAGAGCCTCGAAGACAACCTGCGCGTGACCATCGTGGCCACCGGCCTGGGCAAGCCGCTCAGCCGCCAGCAGGCGAGACCGCTGAGCGTGGTGGCGCAGAAGACCGGCACCGACAACGTCCCGCTCGAAGTCGACTACGACGAGCTCGATCAGCCGGCGGTGATCCGGCGCCGCAATCGCGATGCGACCATAGAAGCGATGCGGCAGCAGGGAGTGGAAATGCTCGATATCCCGGCGTTTTTGCGCAAACAGGCGGACTAGCAGCCTGTCGGACTTGGCCCCATTCACCGGAACGGGTAGTGTTAACGGATCGCCGTTGATCGACGCTTCGGCGACAGGCTGCTAGCGTAACAGGATGTAAATCGCTTTGCCCGGGGGCGGGCCTGTGCTAGACTTCGCGCCTTAACAGGTTGAAAAATAGAAGAGTTTTCTTGTGATCAGGCAGCGCACGCTCAAAAACATGATCCGTGCCACCGGTGTGGGACTGCATACCGGTGAAAAGGTCTATCTGACCTTGCGCCCCGCCGCACCCGATACCGGCATCGTGTTTCGCCGTATCGATCTGCCACAGCCGGTCGAGATCAAGGCCGAGCCTTATGCCGTTGGCGATACCCGTTTGTCATCCTGCCTGGAAAAGGGCGGCGTGCGCGTGTCCACGGTCGAGCACCTGATGTCGGCATTTGCGGGCCTGGGCGTCGACAATGCCTACGTTGATGTCACGGCTCCGGAAGTGCCGATCATGGACGGCAGCGCCGGCCCGTTCGTGTTCCTGCTGCAATCCGCCGGGATCAAGGAACAAGCGGCGGCCAAACAGTTCATCCGCATCCTCCGACCGGTGGAAGTGAAAGAAGGCGACAAGTGGGTGCGCTTCGAGCCGCACAACGGCTTCAAACTCGACTTGAGTATCGACTTCAGCCACCCGGTATTCGACCGTTCCCGTCAATCGGTGAGCGTCGATTTCTCGACGACTTCGTACGTCAAGGAAGTGAGCCGCGCACGCACTTTCGGCTTCATGCAGGATGTCGAAACCATGCGCTCGCAAGGCCTGGCTTTGGGCGGCAGCCTTGATAATGCGATCGTGATGGACGAATACCGCGTACTCAATACCGATGGCCTGAGATACGACGACGAGTTCGTCAAACACAAACTGCTCGACGCGATCGGCGATCTTTATCTGCTGGGCCACCCGCTGATCGGGGCTTTCAGCGGCCACAAGTCGGGCCACGCGCTCAACAATCAGTTGCTGCGCCGTCTGCTCGAAGAGCGGCAGGCCTGGGAGCGCGTGAGTTTCGAGCGCGCGGAAGACGCCCCGGTCTTTCTTGCCTGGCAGCCGCAGCCGGCCTAGTTCTTGCGGGTGTGGCGGCGCACCAGGTTAGCGAGTGCTGACTTGAGCGGGGAGTCCGGGATCGCCTCCGAGAGCTTATTGAATTTCTCAATAGAATCAATGCTTAATATGTTGTTTTTAAGGTGGGTGTCAAAATTGCTTTGTGAGCCAGCAACTTGCACTGCTATCTGAATTCCAGTAATCTGCGGTTCCTGTTTCTGAATATTGACTAACAAGCGTGGCGCCAGTTGTCTGAGTTTGGCGGCGACCGCGGCACTGTCTGCCAGGATAAACAGCGTTCCTTCCCGATAGTTTTTGATCCGGCTCGCCCGGGCGAGGGAGAGCGGGGCGGACTCGCTGAACACCTGCTGCAACCTCAAGAGATGCAGCGCTTTGCCGTAAAGTGCCTTGAGTTCGCCGGGGGTTGAAAGCAAATTGCCTATTTTGTGCGCGGGCATAAAGGGGTCTGGAGGGAGACAATGAATATTATTCTAGTTTCCGGAAAACTGGCAAAAGCCAGGACGGTTACGATTGGGCTGCCTCAACTGGCGGGGCTCGGTGCTGGTACTTTAATTGCCCTCCTGACGCTGGCGGGGCTGATGAATTATTTCACCCTGCGCTTCGCTGCCGACCACAATCTGCCCTATTTCCACGACCTGCTGGTTTCCTCCCAGCGGCAGCAAAACGAAAAGGCCGAGTCTTACCTGCGCGAAAACCTGAACGCGATGGCCATCAGGCTGGGACAAATGCAGGCCCAGTTGCTGCGCCTCGACACACTGGGCGAACGGCTGGCCAAGATCGCCGGCTTCAAGCCGCAGGAGTTGATGTTCGATCAGGTGCCGGGCCGCGGCGGCGCGGTTTCCACGCTTCCGAGTCAGGATATCTCGCTGGGTGATTTTACCAAGCAACTCGATGTCCTGACCAAGCAAGTCGATGATCGCGGCGACAAACTGGGCGTGCTTGAGCCACTGTTCACGCTCGACAGCGCGAAGAAAAAGCTGGTTCCGACCATGCTGCCGGTGCAAGGCGGGTGGTATTCGTCGAACTATGGCTGGCGCATCGATCCGTTCAACGGCCAGCGCGCATTCCACGAGGGAATCGATTTCATGGCCGAGCAGGGCACGCCGGTGATGGCAGCGGCAGGCGGCGTCGTCGTGTATTCTGATTTTCATCCCCAGTATGGTAATATGATAGAAGTCGACCATGGCAACAGTTTGATCACGCGTTATGCCCATGCGTCGAAACGATTGGTCAAGGTCGGCGATGTGGTGTTGAGAGGGGTGAAAATCGCCGAAGTCGGCAAGACCGGGCGCGCCACCGGAACGCATTTGCATTTTGAGGTGCGGCAGCGCGGCGCTCCGCAAAATCCGACGCAGTTTCTGCGGTTGCCTAGCTGAAGCCTGAAAGAGACGAATTCGCGGGGGGGTGGGGTATTTCCCCACCCCTTTTTATTTAGGCTCTGAGATTCATGATAACGGGTTTACTCAAGAAAATCTTCGGCAGCCGCAACGAACGGCTGGTGAAAAAATACATGCAGACGGTGCGCGCCATCAACGCGCTCGAACCGCAGACCGAAAAACTCAGTGACGCCGAACTGCGCGCCAAGACCGACGAGTTCAAGGCGCGCCATCAGAAGGGCGAAACGCTGGACGATCTGCTGCCGGAGGCGTTCGCCGTGGTGCGCGAGACGAGCAGGCGCGTGCTCAACATGCGCCACTTCGACATGCAGATGGCGGGCGGCATTGCACTGCATAACGGCAAGATTGGAGAAATGCGCACCGGCGAGGGCAAGACGCTGGTGGCGACCCTTCCGGCCTATCTCAATGCGCTCTCGGGGCGGAGCGTGCACATCGTCACGGTCAACGACTATCTCGCGCAGCGCGACGCCGGCTGGATGGGCAGGATTTACCGGTTTCTGGGCCTGGCGGTCGGCATCAATCTTTCGCAGATGGAGCACGAAGACAAGCAGCAGGCCTATGCCGCCGACATTACCTATGGCACCAACAACGAATTCGGTTTCGACTACCTGCGCGACAACATGGTGTATCAGCTGTCGGAGAAGGTGCAGCGGGACTTGAATTACGCGATCGTCGACGAGGTGGATTCGATCCTGATCGATGAAGCCCGCACGCCGCTCATCATTTCCGGCCAGGCCGAGGATACCACCGAGCTCTACCAGCGCATGAACCTGGTTGCGCCCAAGCTCGTGCGGCAGAAGGAAGAGAAGGGCCCGGGAGATTACTGGGTCGACGAGAAAGCGCACCAGGTCATCCTGTCCGAAGACGGCCACGAGCATGCCGAGGAGTTGCTGGCGCGGGCGGAAATGCTGGCGGAGGACAGCAGCCTCTACGATGCCGCCAACATCAACCTGATGCACCATCTCAACGCCGCGCTGCGGGCGCACAATCTGTTTCACCGCGATCAGCAGTACGTGGTGCAGGACGACGAGATCATCATCGTCGACGAATTTACCGGCCGGCTGATGCCGGGGCGGCGCTGGTCGGAAGGCCTGCACCAGGCGGTCGAAGCCAAAGAAGGCGTGTCGGTCCAGAAGGAAAATCAGACGCTGGCGACGATCACGTTCCAGAATTATTTCCGCATGTACAAGAAGCTTGCCGGCATGACCGGCACGGCGGATACCGAGGCCTACGAGTTTCAGCAGATCTACGGCCTCGAGACGGTGGTGATCCCGACGCACATGCTGATGATCCGCGACGACCGCATGGACCAGGTCTTTCGCACGACCAGGGAGAAGCATCAGGCGATCATCAACGACATCCGGGACTGCTACCAGCGCGGACAGCCGGTGCTGGTCGGAACCACTTCGATCGAAAATTCCGAGCTGCTGTCGGGCATGCTCGCCAAGGAGGCGCTGCCGCACAACGTGCTCAATGCCAAACAGCATGCGCGCGAGGCGGAAATCGTGATCCAGGCCGGCCGGCCGAAGCTGGTTACCATCGCGACCAACATGGCGGGCCGCGGCACCGACATCGTGCTGGGCGGCAACCCCGAGCCCGAGGTCAACCGGGTGCTGGCCGACGAGAGTCTCGATGAAGCGGCCAGGAAAAAGCGTGTCGAGGAAATCCGCTTTGAATGGCAGAAGCTGCACAACGAGGTGGTGGCTGCCGGCGGGCTGCACATCGTCGGCACCGAGCGCCATGAGTCGCGACGCATCGACAACCAGCTGCGCGGCCGCTCCGGGCGCCAGGGCGACCCGGGCGCGAGCCGTTTCTATCTGTCGCTTGAGGACCCGCTGCTGCGGATTTTTGCTTCCGACCGCGTTGCCGCGATCATGCAGCGCCTCAAGATGCCGGACGGCGAGGCGATCGAGCATCCGTGGGTGACGCGCTCGATCGAGAACGCCCAGCGCAAGGTCGAGGCGCGCAACTTCGATATCCGCAAGCATCTGCTCGAGTATGACGACGTTGCCAACGACCAGCGCAGGGTCATCTACCAGCAGCGTAACGAGCTGCTCGAGGCGAGCGATATTACCGAGACGCTGGATGCCATGCGTGCCGACGTCATCAACACCTACATCAATCAGCATATCCCGCCGGAAAGCCTCGAAGAGCAATGGGACGTGCCGGGACTGGAAAAAATGCTGGAAGCGGAACTGCAGATCAGGCTGCCGATCCAGCAGTGGCTCAAGGAGGAAAGCGAACTCGACGACGAGATGCTGCGAAAACGCGTGATCGAGACGGCGCACCGGCAGTACCTGGACAAGATCGTCAGCGTCGACAAGGAGGCCATGCACCAGTACGAGCGCGCAATCATGCTGCAAAGCCTGGATTCGCACTGGCGCGAGCATCTCGCCGCACTGGACCATCTGCGTCAGGGCATTCATCTGCGCGGCTATGCCCAGAAGAACCCGACCCAGGAATACAAGCGCGAAGCATTCGAGCTGTTCTCGCTGATGCTGGAAATGATCAAGGCCGACGTTACCAGGATCCTCATGACGGTGCAGATCCGCAGCGCCGAGGAACTGCAGTCGGTGGAAGAACCCGAAGCGCCGAAAAATATCCAGTACCAGCACGCCGAGTTTGCCGGCGGCGACGATGCCGCGGCCGAGGCGGAAGCGGATACCGAAGTCGCGGCGGCCGAGAAGATCCAGCCTTTCGTGCGCGATGGACAGAAGGTAGGACGCAATGACCCCTGCCCGTGCGGGTCGGGCAAGAAATACAAGCACTGCCATGGCAGGCTCACCTGACAATGACCCTGCCAGAAATAATTAAAAATATTTCAACATGCCAGTTAATTTAACTGCCCCTGATGCCAAGTCGCTGCTGCCGGTGAAGGGCGTTGCGCTCGGCGTGGCGGAGGCGAACATCCGCAAGCCGGGCCGCAAGGACCTGCTGGTGATCCGGCTCGACGACGGCGCGAAAGTTGCCGGCGTATTCACGCAGAACCGCTTCTGCGCCGCGCCGGTGGTGGTGGCGCGCCAGCATCTCACCCTGCTCGATCCCGACGCCTCGATCCGCGCCCTGGTTGTGAACACCGGGTGTGCCAATGCGGGCACGGGCAAAGAGGGTATGGCGGCGGCACGCAAGACCTGCGTGGAGCTTGCGGAATTGCTTGAGTGTTCGTCTGCGCAGGTGCTGCCATTTTCCACTGGCGTCATCATGGAGCCGCTGCCGGTCGAACGCATTGTTGCCGGGCTGCCGAAGTGCATTTCCGATCTGCGTGAGGACAACTGGTTCCCTGCGGCGCAGGCGATCATGACCACTGATACGCTGCCGAAAGCGGCCTCGCGCCGGATCAGGATCGGCGCCGCTGAAATCACGGTGACCGGCATCGCCAAGGGCGCCGGCATGATCCATCCCGACATGGCGACCATGCTGGGATTCGTCGCCACCGATGCGCGCGTCAGCCTGCCGCTGGTGCGTGCGGCGGTTGCGCATGTGGCCAAGCATTCGTTCAACCGCATCACGGTCGATGGCGATACCTCGACCAACGATTCATTCATGCTGATTGCGAGCGGCAAGGCCGATATGCCCGAGATTACCGATGCCGGGAGCGGCGAATACGCGGTCTTCTGCGAAGGCGTTACCACAGTGGCCGCGCAGCTGGCGCAAGCCATCATCCGCGACGGCGAGGGCGCAACCAAATTCATCACCATCCGGGCCGAGGGCGGGCGCAACGAGGAGGAATGCCGCAAGGTCGCTTACGCCATCGCTCATTCGCCGCTGGTCAAAACGGCTTTTTTCGCCTCGGATCCCAACCTCGGCAGGATACTCGCCGCCGTCGGCTACGCGGGCATCGGCGACCTCAATGTTGACAAGGTCGATCTCTATCTCGACGACGTGCTGGTGGCGAAAAACGGCGGCCGCCATGCCGACTATCAGGAAGCCGACGGGCAGCGCGTGATGAAGCAGGCCGAGATCACGGTGCGTGTCATGCTGAACCGGGGCAACGCGATGGCGACGGTGTGGACCTGCGATCTGTCGCACGACTACGTCAGCATCAATGCGGATTACCGAAGTTAAAATGACGGATATTTCAAAATTTATTGCGCGCGCCGAGTCGTTGGTCGGACGGCTGGAAAAGCTGTTGCCCGCGGGGCCCTTGCCGATCGACTGGAAAGCTTCGATTGCTTTTCGCTGGCGCAAGAAGGATGGCCGCGGCCGTCTGGAGCCGGTGTCGCACGTGCATCGCATCGCTCTGCGCGACCTGCGGGGCGTAGATCAGCAAAAACAGCTCGTCGAGCAGAATACCCGGCAGTTCGTCGAAGGTTTCCCCGCTAACAACGTGTTGCTTACCGGTGCCCGCGGTACCGGAAAATCGTCGCTGATAAAGGCGCTGCTCAACAAATATGCGCCCAAGGGCTTGCGTCTGATCGAAGTCGAGAAACAGGATCTCGTCGATCTGCCGGAAATCGTCGACCAGATCGACCGGCGGCCCGAGCGCTTCATGCTGTATTGCGACGATCTGTCTTTCGAGGCCGACGAGCCCGGGTACAAGGCACTGAAGGTCGTGCTCGACGGCTCGATCGCCGCGGCGTCGGAAAACTGCCTGATTTATGCCACGTCGAACCGCCGCCATCTCATGCCGGAGTACATGCACGAGAATCTCGAATACAAGCATGTCGGCGAAGAAATTCATCCCGGCGAAACCACCGAGGAAAAAGTGTCGCTCTCCGAGCGTTTCGGGCTGTGGGTATCGTTCTATCCGTTCGACCAGGACGACTATCTCAAGATCGTCGCGGTGTGGCTCGATCATTTCAAGGCGCCCGGCGCGCATTCCGAAGCCGCGCACCAAGCTGCGCTGCAGTGGGCGCTACAGCGCGGTTCACGCAGCGGCCGCGTGGCGTGGCAGTTCGCGCGCGACTGGGCCGGGAAGCAAAAACTCGAAGGCGGACGGCGGTAAACGAAAGGATGAAGGCAGAAGGCGGATGGATGAAAGAAAAACTCCTCGAGCTGCTCAAGGGAGCATCGGGGTTTGTTCATCCTTCATCCTTCATCCTTAGCCCATGGGGCGTGTCGAAGTCGCGGCGGCGGTCATCCTGCGCGACGCTGGTCGATTCCTGCTGGCACAGCGCCCCGCCGGCAAGGTTTACGCGGGTTACTGGGAATTTCCGGGTGGCAAGGTCGAGCACGGCGAGTCGGCGGCCAACGCGCTCGCCCGCGAGCTGCATGAAGAACTCGGCATCGATGTCGAGCATGCTTATCCCTGGATCACGCGCGATTACGATTACGAGCATGCCGCGGTGCGCCTGCGTTTTTTCCGCGTCACCCGCTGGCGCGGCGAGCCGCACGGCAGGGAAAATCAGCGCTTTGCCTGGCAATCGGCGTGCCAGTTGACGGTTGCCCCCCTGCTTCCTGCCAATGGCCCTATCCTGCGCGCGCTGAAACTGCCCGTGCTATACGGCATCAGCAACGTCGCCAATCTCGGCGAAGATGATTTCATGCGGCGGCTTGAACGCGCATTGCAACACGGCATGCACCTGATGCAGTTGCGGGAACCGCAGTTGCCCGGGGACAGCCTGCTCAAACTTGCGGCGCGGGTGGTGAAGCTTGCGCACGACTATGGTGCGCGGGTGGTGATCAATGGCAGTGTCGAGGTCGCCGGGCTGAGCGGCGCCGACGGCGTTCATCTGACATCGGCGCAACTGATGCGTGCTGAGGCACGCCCCGCGTTCGATCTGGTCGGGGCATCGTGTCATGATGCGGCGGAACTGGCCCGCGCCGCGGCGATCGGCGCCGATTTCGCGGTGCTGGGGCCAGTGCTGCCCACCCCCAGCCATCCCGGCATGCCGGGGATGGGATGGGAAAATTTCGCAGCGCTGCTTGAGGATTATCCGTTGCCGGTATACGCGTTGGGCGGCACGCGGAAGGAAAACCTGGAGACCGCGTGGCGCGCTGGGGCACACGGCATCAGCATGCTGCGTGGCGCTTGGTAGTTTTTAAATTATTTGTTTATAAACAATAGATTATGCATTTCTCCGCCGTTTTCTAGCCGTTGCTCTCGGGATCTCCGGTTTCAGGCAGGTCTTTGTTTTCGGTTACGGGAATGTGGTAGGCCTCGGTTGCCCACTCACCGAGGTCTATCATCTTGCAGCGTTCGGAACAGAATGGACGCCAGGCGTTGTCTGGCGTCCATAACACATTCTTGCCGCAGTTCGGGCAGGCGACGGAACGTGGTTTTTGATTCATGTTTCGTCGAATAAGGAATTTGTCGGACCGGGGTCGGACAAATTCCTAAAGGTTGCAAAAAGTCAGTTCGAATTCGACTTCGGTATCGGCGGCTTTGGGCCGCTGCACGCCTTCCTGAGTGGTAAAGCGGATGTTGAGCGCGTATTTGTTGGCACTGATCTCGGGCACGCAGTGATAGTCGCGGGAGAGACGAATGCGCAGCATCTGCGCCATGCGACCGGCCATCATCTGCTGATATACGCCCTGGTAGGCGACCTGCGAGGAGGTTTTCCCGCTCTCGCGCAATAGTTTCAACACGATGGCGATGGCATCGCGGATCGGCAGGAAAGGCGCCAGCCATTGCTGCAGGTCGTGGCGGCGCTGTTCGGGGCTTTGCTGCAGCCAGTAGTGATATGACGGCAGATCGAACTCGCACACGCCGCCGGGGATGTTGGTGCGCTGCTTGATGCTCATCAGCCATTCGTTTTCGCGCAGTTCCTGGCCGACTTTTCCGGAAGCCTGAAACAACCGCGACGACGCCTGGTCGATTTGCCACAGGATATTGTCGAGCGCTTCTTCGGAAATATCGGGGTTCTCACGCAACGCTTCGAGGGCTTGCTTCTGGCGCTCAAGTTCCTGCAGCAGGTCTGATTTCAGATCGGCGCGGCCCGATACCTCGAGAATTTCGAAGATGGACAGCAGCGCAATGTGGTGTTCGGGCGGCTCACTCCTGGCGATGAAATACTCGACGCGGTCGTAAAGATCCTCCAGGCGCAGCAACGTGCGTACGCGTTCGCTTAGCGGGTACTCGTAGCTGATCACGGAGCCGAAACCGTCCGGGGTTAAAATCTGCGGCTAAGTATTCACCAAAACCCGTAAAAAATAAAGACCTTATTCCGGTTTTTTAAGGATTTATCGATATTCGGATGCGGGCCGGCGTCAGGATTGGCGGGAGAGCGCGAGATACTTGTCATGCAGTGCCTCGGCCTGGCGCCGCATCGCTGCCATGTCGTCGTCATTGCGCAGCACGTCATCGGCCCGCGCCAGGCGTTCGCGGCGCGGCAGCTGTGTCGCCATGATGGCGCGCACTTCATCCGCCGTGAGCCTGCTGCGCTGCATGGTACGCGCGATCTGTTGTTCTTCGCTGCAATCGACAACCAGCACGCGGTTGATCAATTCGCGATAAGCGCCGGTCTCCAGCAGTAGCGGCACGACCACCAGCAGGTAGGGTTGCCGCGCCGCGGCGATTCGCGCCTTCGACTGTTCGCGAATCAACGGGTGCAGGATGGCTTCGAGCTTTGTTTTCGATGCGGGGTCGCCGAAAACCAGCCGCCGCATCCTGGCACGATCAAGGCTGCCGTCGGCCGCGATGTAATCGGCGCCAAACTGCCCGCGTATCCCGGGAATTGCCGCGCCGCCGGGTCCCGTGAGCTCATGCGCGATTTCATCGGTGTCCACGACCCCGGCGCCCAACTCGCGAAACACTTTGGCGGCGCTGCTTTTTCCAGAGCCTATGCCGCCGGTGAGGCCGATGCAGTAGGCCGTCATGGCGGTTCAGAACAAAGCGAGATAGTGTTTGTTGATGGCGTCGCCATAAAGCAAGGCGATAAGTCCGGCGATAGCCAGATAGGGGCCGAATGGGATCGGAACATTGCGGCCATGGCGCGCCAGGACGATTAGCGAAATGCCGATCACCGCGCCGACCAGCGAAGACAGCAGGATAACCTGCGGCAGCATCTTCCAGCCCAGCCAGGCGCCGATCGCGGCCAGCAGCTTGAAGTCGCCGTAACCCATGCCTTCCTTGCCGGTCGCGAACTTGAATAGCCAGAACACCGACCATAAGACAAGATAGCCGCCGATGGCGCCGATTACGGCCGACTGCAGGTCGGTGAACACGCCGCCCAGATTGAAAAGCAGCCCTGCCCACAGCAGCGGCAGCGTGATGTCATCAGGCAGGTAGAAGGTATCGAGGTCGATGAAGGCGAGCGCAATCATCGACCATGTAAACAGCAGCGCGCCGAGGGTGACCAGACCGAAACCGAAACGCCACGCGATGTAGCCGGAGAGCGCGGCGGTCAACCCCTCGACCATGGGATAGCGCGGCGAGATCCCGGCTTTGCACGCCGAGCACTTGCCGCCCAGCATGAGGTAGCTCACCAGGGGGATGTTTTCCAGCGCGGTGATGCCGTGGCCGCATGCCGGACACTTCGAGCGCGGCACGACCAGATTGAAGCGTTCGGCGGGCGGGGTTTCCTGGCCGTTCATTTCCGCATGCTCGGCGCGCCATTGCCGTTCCATCATTTTCGGCATGCGGTGGATGACGACATTCAGAAAACTCCCGACCATGAGGCCAAGCAGCGCCGCGACGGCGACGAGAAGCGTGGGGGATTGTTGCAGAACGTGGATGAGCGTCATCCCCGGTTTCTAGACGACTTGACCGAGCTTGAAGATCGGCAGATACATGGCGATCACCATACCGCCGATCAATGTGCCGAGCACCACCATGATCATCGGCTCCATCAGGCTGGCCAGCGCTTCGACCGCGTCATCCACCTCGGCTTCAAAAAAATCGGCGACCTTGGACAACATGCTGTCGAGCGAACCCGACTCCTCGCCGATCGACACCATCTGGATCACCATGTTCGGAAATACTTCGGTGCCCTGCATCGACGCAGTCAGGCTCGATCCGGTCGCCACTTCGCTCTGGATTTTTTTGGTGGCGAGGTAATATTCATAATTGCCCGCCGCGCCCGCCACGGACTCCAATGCTTCGACCAGCGGCACGCCGGCGGCGAACATGGTGGACAGCGTGCGCGTCCAGCGTGCGATCGACGATTTTCTAATGAGGTCGCCAAATATCGGCACGCGCAACATGAAGCGATCCATGAACATCTGCATTTTCACGGAGCGCTTCCAGAGCCAGAAAAAGCCATAAACTCCGCCGCCGACGCCACCGAATATCAGGTACCAGTATTCCACGAAGTAGTCCGAGATCGCCATCACGATAAGCGTTGGAGCAGGGAGATCGGCGCCGAAGCTGGAGAACACCTGTTTGAACGCCGGGATCACAAAAATCATGATTATGGCGGTGATCACGAAGGCCACCACGATGATCGAGAGCGGATAGAACAGCGCGGACTTGATCTTGCTCTTGATGCCGAGGATTTTTTCCTTGTAGGTCGCCAGACGGTCGAGCAGGCTGTCCAGAATGCCCGCGGCTTCGCCGGCACCGACCAGGTTGCAGAACAGCGCGTCGAAATAGAGCGGATGTTTTTCAAATGCCTGTTTCAGGCTCGATCCGGTTTCGACCTCGGTCTTGATATCAAGCAGCAGGCGCGCCACCGCGGGATTGCTGTGCCCTTTGCCGACGATGTCGAAGGATTGCAGCAGCGGCACGCCCGATTTCATCATGGTGGCGAGCTGGCGCGTGAACAGCGTGATGTCCTTGTCGGTGACCTTGCCACCGCGGCCGAGTTTCTGTTTCTTGACCTCGACGATCTTGATGCCTTGCCGGCGCAGCGTGGCATTGACCTGGGCCTCGCCGCTCGCGCGCATTTCGCCGCGCACGGTCTTGCCGGACTTGTCTTGTCCGACCCAGGAGAAGCTGAATTCCTTGACGTCCGGCTTCTTTGCTGCGGCAGTGGCTGTGGCCATGGAGAATTCCTGGATTACCCTTATTAACCAATAAGTTAGACAGGTTTATTCGGGAAATGATGCACTTCTTGTGCCGCTTTGTAAAGCCTAATTTGCCACATTGTCGCACGCAAGGAGTTTGTCGGACTTGGGAACGACAAACTCCTCAAATGAAAAACAATAAATCATGGGCTTGCCGGCGGAAACACGCGCACCGCCTTTACCACCCGGTCCTGGGTTTGCACGATCTCCAGCGGATGCTCGGCGATTTTGACGCTGGTATTGGGTTCCGGAATGTCCTGCAAATGCTCGACGATCAGGCCGTTGAGCGTTTTCGGGCCGTCGAGCGGAAAGTTGAATCCCAGCTTGCGGTTGAGCTCCCGCAGCAAGGTGCTGCCTTCGACCAGGTAGCTGCCGTCTTCCTGCTTGAAAAAACCGCGGGTTTGCAGCGGCGATTGTGTCGTGAATTCGCCGATGATTTCTTCGAGGATGTCCTCGAGCGTGACCAGCCCCATCAATTCGCCGTACTCGTCGACCACCAGGCTGATGCGGTCTTGCTGTTCCTGGAAGTTCTGCAACTGGGAAAAAAGCGGCGTGCTGGAAGGAACGAAGTACGGATCGCGCATGAGTGCGCGCATGCTGTCCCTGGTAAATTCCCCTTGCTGCATCAGATTGAGGGCATTGCGCACGCGCAGCGTGCCGACGACTTCGTTGAGTTGCCCTTGGTAGACGAGCAGGCGCCGGTGATAGGCCGTGGCAATCTGCTGCGTGATTTCCTCCAGCGGCGCGTCGAGATCGATCGCCTCGATCTGGCTGCGCGGGACCATCACATCGTCCACCGTAATGGCTTCGAGGTCGAACAGGTTGAGCAGGATCGAGACGTGCTTCTTCGGCATGAAGTTCGAGGACTCCAGCACGACGGTGCGAATCTCCTCGACCGACAGCGGCTGCGAACCGGTCGGGCGTATGCGCAGCAGCCTGAGCAGCGGCTTGAGAACGGCGTCGGTGGATGCCGACAACAGGTGCACGAACGGCGCTGAGATGATCGCGAGCAAACGCATCGGCCACGCGACCAGCCTGGCGATGCCTTCGGCGTTGTGCTGGCCGAGGCGCTTGGGGACCAGCTCGCCCACGACGATGGAGAAATAGGTGATGACAAGCACGATGACTGCGGTCGCGGCGATGCCGCTTGCCCTTTGCTCAAGGCCCAGTGTTTGGAGCCACGCGGACAGCGGCGCGGCGAAAACCGCCTCGCCGACGATGCCATTGAGCAGGCCGATCGACGTGATCCCGATCTGGATGGTTGATAGAAAACGCGTCGGCTCCTTGCTGAGCTTAACGGCGGCTGCCGCCAGGGAGTCTCCCTGACCGGCGAGCGTTGCGAGCCTGGACATGCGCGCGGTGAGCAGCGCCACCTCGGACATGGCGAACAAGCCGTTGAGGAGTATCAGGCTGGCCAGAATCAGGATTTCCATGAGTTCACCTTGCTGCGCGGGTCCCGCGTCAAATTGTCGGCCGCCTTGACCATGCGCCCCGGACTCGGTCTCGCGCAGCGTGGTGCGGGCAGGGGCGCCAAGCGGCGTGTGGATGCGACAACATATCGGGGCTTCCGCGGCTGCTCCCGCAAACGGGCCTGCGGCTAACGAGTCGCAGCCGCCGCGATATGCTCTGCGCCGTCCTTCGCGTCAGCACCAATTTTGACTCGCAACGCACACGTGTTTCATTGTGTTACGGGCTCTAAGCTCAGCCCCGGCCGAGGATCACTTCAAGCACGAACTTGCTGCCGATGTAGGCGAGTACCAGCGTGAGAAAGCCGGCGAGGGTCCAGCGCACCGCAACGCGGCCGCGCCAGCCCCGGACATGCCGGCCGACGAGCAATGCCGCGAAAATGATCCAGGACAAAACGCCGAACACGGTTTTGTGGTTGAATCTGGCGGCCCTGCCGAACAGTTCTTCGGTATAGATGACGCCGCTTGCCAGCGTCAGCGTGAGCAGGATGAAGCCCGCCCAGATGATGCGGAACAACAGTTTTTCCATGGTCAGCAGCGGCGGCATCTGCTGCAGCACTTCCGGCAGCGACCCGTCGTGCAGACGCCGCTCCAGCAGTGCCATCAGCAGCACGTGCAGGGAGGCGATCGTGAACAGGCTGTAGGCGAGCATCGCGATCAACAGGTGGAATTTGAACGCGGCGAATTCGGTATTGGGCAGCGGCCCGGGAGAGGGGATGACGACCGGCAGCAGAGCGGCGGCCGCAGCCACCGGCAACACCAGCGTTTGCAGGCCTTCGAGCTTGTAGAAAAAGTTGCCCAGCCAGTAAATCAGGACCGTAAGCCATAAAATGGCCGAGATGGCGTTGCCCACGCCCAGGTACAGCCCGTGTCCGCTGAATGCGGATTGCGACAGCAGCAGCGTATGCAGGCCAAGCGGCACCAGCACCGCGTAGCGATCGAATGTATGGGATGGCGAGGTTGCGGCGGGTGGATGATTGCCGACGTGCAGCCAGCGCGTGCGCCAGAAGTAGAGCGCCAGCACGGCGTACAGCAGGGCATCGATCAGATAAGGTAGAATTCCCGACATTCTTGAAAGTCTACACTATCCCACCCCATGTTCGATAACCTGACCAGCCGCCTGTCGCGCGTTGTCAAGACGCTGCGCGGCGAGGCACGCATCACCGAAACCAACATCCAGGACGCGCTGCGGGAGGTGCGCATGGCGCTTCTTGAAGCCGACGTCGCGCTGCCGGTGGTCAAGGACTTCATCGGCCGCGTGCGCGAAAAGGCGCTGGGCGAGGAGGTGATGGGCAGCCTGACCCCCGGCCAGGCGGTAGTCGGGGTGGTGCACCGCGAACTGGTCGCCCTGATGGGCGAGAAAGCCGACGGCTTGAATCTCGCCACGCAGCCGCCGGCGGTGATCCTGATGGCGGGCCTCCAGGGCTCGGGCAAGACGACCACCTCCGGCAAACTGGCGAAGTGGCTCGGCGAGCAGCACAAGAAGAAAGTCCTGCTGGTTAGCGCCGACGTTTATCGTCCTGCTGCTATCGAACAGCTTCGCCTGCTGGCCGAACAGGTCGGCGCTGATTTCTTTCCCTCCGATACTCGGCAATCGCCTGTGGCGATTGCCGAGGCCGCGCTCGATTTTGCGCGCAAGCATTACCACGACGTGCTGATCGTCGATACCGCGGGACGGCTCGCGATCGACGAGGCGATGATGCAGGAAATCCGCGGACTGCACGCCGGGCTGAAACCCATCGAGACGCTGTTCGTGGTCGATGCGATGCAGGGCCAGGATGCGGTCAATACCGCCAAGGCGTTCTCGGAGGCGGTGCCGTTGACCGGCGTGGTCCTCACCAAGCTCGACGGCGAAGCGCGCGGCGGCGTG